>CAZANS010000313.1:0-3166 GCA_964486565.1 uncultured Victivallales bacterium | reverse complement strand
GCGGGGAACCGCCATGGGCGCCCACAGGCAAGGATTGACGATCGCCAGCTCGCCTTGATGTGCCACCTGCTAGTCCTAATCACCTACGTATTAGCCCACATTTTCTTCGTGATCTCGATAAAGGGAGACTCCGACTTCCTCACACACCACGAGACCCAGTCCCTGAACTTTCAGATAACAATGATTCTGGCGATGGCACTGGCGATATGGCTAGATTCCCATGTGTTCGATCACGCCTACATTATCATCCCCATGGTGGTCATCTCGGACATTATTCTGTGCATCACTGCCGCGCTCCGCGCGAACGAGTCCGTACTATATGTCTATCCGCTGGCGATTCCCTTCCTGAAAACAAGAAAGACTGACCGGCCCCACGTCTGAGGGAGGATTTTTTCTGATGACTAGCGAGAGCGCGCTAACACCCATGATGAAACAGTACCGTCTCGTGAAGTCGGAGATACCGGGCGATGCAATACTGCTCTTCAGGATGGGCGACTTCTACGAGATGTTCTTCGAGGATGCCTCGAGGGCTGCGCCATTGCTGGACATAGCGTTGACCAAGCGCGCAGGCGTACCGATGTGCGGCGTGCCCTTCCACGCGCTGGACAACTACCTCCCGCGCCTGCTCGATGCCGGAGTAAAGGTCGCCATCGCCGAGCAGGTGGAGGATCCAAAGCTGGCCAAGGGCATAGTCAAGCGAGCGGTGACCAGAGTGATCACCCCGGGAACGGTCCTGGACTCGTCGGTATTGTCGCCGGGACAGAACAACTACCTCGCCGCCGCATGCATGGACAAGAATTCCTGGGGCCTCGCCTGCATAGACATCAGCACCGGGGACTTCCGGCTCACGGAACTCAGAGGACAAGACGAGCTGGAGGCCGAGCTGAAACGGCTGGACGCAAAAGAATGTCTGCTGCCCGAGTCGCTCCTGAAGAAACACGCCGAAGACGACCTGCTGCCAGGGATCAAAGGGAAAATATGCCTCACCGCCATGGATGACTGGGTCTTCAGCCTCGACAGCGCCGAGGAGCTGCTCAAGCGTCATTTCAATGTCCTCTCTCTTGACGGCTTCGGCTGCCGGGGCATGACCGGCGGGATTTGCTCCGCCGGCGCCGTGCTGCGATATGCCGCGGAAAACCTCCGTCAGGACGCCTCGCACGTGCGGACACTTAAAGGCTACCACACCGGCGAGTTCATGGTGATAGACGACATCTCCCGCAGGAACCTCGAGCTGGTCGAGCCGATGTCGGGGGGCAGCAAGGAATCAACGCTGCTGGGGGTCGTCAACCAAACCTCGACTGCGATGGGCAGCCGTCTGCTCAGGGAATGGATTCTGAGACCTCTAAACAACAAGCTGGAGATACTCAAGAGGCAGGGCGCAGTCGAGACGCTCAGGGAAAACCAGGTCTCCCTCGCCGAAATTCGCGAACTGCTCGCCCAGGTCAAGGACATGGAGCGCCTGATCGCCAGGATCACCGTAAGAAGCGCCAACGCCAGAGACCTCCGCTCCCTCGCCGAAAGCCTCAGGACCATCCCAGAGATAAAGACCGTGCTAGGATATCACGATGCCCCTATGTTCTGCAAAATTCGCAACAGCCTGCACGACTGCGAGTCTCTTGCCGAGGAGATAGAGAAGACCATCTGCGAGGATCCGCCCTTGACCATCACCGACGGGGGGATGATCAACTCGGGATTCGACCCGGAACTCGACGAGTTGCGAAATGCATCCAGCGAGGGCAAGTCATGGATCGCCTCGATGCAGGCCGAGGAGCAGCAGAAGACCGGCATAAAATCCCTCAAGATCAGGTTCAACAAGATCTTCGGGTACTACATTGAGATAAGCAAGAGCAACATCCATCTCGCTCCCGAGAACTATATCCGCAAGCAGACTCTCACCAATGGCGAGCGCTACATCACCCCTGAGCTGAAAGAAGTCGAGAATAAAATCCTCGGTGCAGAGGACAAGTCCAAGGCTCTCGAGAACAACATATTCCAAGCTCTATGCGAAAAATGCCTCCAATATACCGAAAGCATACAGCAGAACGCCGCCGCGATTGCATCGCTCGATGCCCTCCAGAGCTTCGCCACATGCGCCGTCAAGCACAACTACTGCAAACCCAATATCTTCGACGACCAGAGGCTCTTGATCTCAGAGGGCAGGCATCCGGTCCTGGACTCCACACTCTCCGGCGAACGATTCGTCCCAAACGACATAGACCTCGACGGCGACAAAAAGACAATGATGATCATAACAGGCCCCAACATGGCAGGAAAATCCACGTACATACGCCAGATCGCCCTCCTCTCACTGCTCGCGCACACAGGCTCCTTCATCCCCGCAAAAAGCGCAGAGATAGGCCTGATAGACAGGATCTTCACACGTGTCGGCGCAGCCGACGACATCTCCAGAGGCCAGAGCACATTCATGGTCGAGATGCTCGAGGCCGCCAACATCCTCAACCACGCCACATCCAGAAGCCTGGTGGTCTTGGACGAGATCGGACGCGGAACAAGCACCTTCGACGGCATCAGCATCGCATGGGCCATCGCAGAGCATCTCCACGACACCCCTTCATCGCGTGCAAGGACCCTCTTCGCCACTCACTACCACGAGCTTACCGAGCTGTGCCTCACACGGAAAGGCGTGAGCAACTACAACGTGGCGGTCAGGGAATACGGCGACAAGATCATCTTCCTCAGGCAGATTCTCCCGGGGATATCCGACAAAAGCTACGGCATACACGTCGCGAAACTCGCAGGACTCCCCGAAAAGGTCATCGAACGCGCAAACGAGATACTCGAGAACCTCGAGAACAACGCCATCGCAGAGGCAGGCCAACCAGCGCTGGCAGTCCATCACGAGAAAACACGCAGAAAACACTCTCGCGAAACCCCACACCCCTCTCCCGTCAACGAGGACAAACCTGAGGCAAAGCCGCAGGAAACAGTGCCGCAGGCCACTGAAAAACATCCCGAGACTCCAACCCCGCAAACACCAGAGACTCCGCAAGAAGATCACATCCAGCCATTCCTCTTCGACGACATGTAGGCGGAAGCAGGTTTCAGCGTCCAGGGAAACCAACAACCAGCGGCGAGTGGCAGGGACGGCGATAACGAGGACGATTTTTACTGCCGTTAGAGTGCCAGCCATAAGGCTGGCGATCCA
>CAZANS010000312.1:0-3175 GCA_964486565.1 uncultured Victivallales bacterium | reverse complement strand
GAAAGCTAAGTTAGTCTTAAAGCTTTGTATACAAATATGTTAACTGCCATTTTTGGGATTTAACTGCTTCATTTAGGTTCATGGCGAATCTGAAAGGAGACAGGCCATTTTGCATGCGTTGACGAAGCTTCTGGTGGAGACCTTGCCCGTATATGCGATGTCGAACGCCGTGCCGTGGTCCACGGATGTCCTGACAATCGGCAGCCCAAGCGTGACGTTCACCCCGTCGTCCACCCCGGTGAACTTCATGGCGATATGCCCCTGGTCGTGGTACATGCAGACCACCGCGTCGAACTCTCCCCTGGCGGCTCTGAAGAACACCGTGTCTGGAGGCACCGGGCCGACGACATCGTAGCCCTCCGCCCTCGCCAGACCCACCGCCGGGATAATCTCGCATATCTCCTCATCCCCGAATGCCCCGCCCTCGCCGGCATGCGGGTTCAGCCCCGCCACGGCTATCCTCGACCTCCCGCGGAGAAGACGGCAAGCCTCCGCCGTGAGCTCTATCACCTTCAATATCCTCGCGGCCTTGACCCCGGCGACCGCGTCCTTGAGCGACACGTGCGTGGAAACATGCGTGGCGATGAGCTTGTCCGAGGCGAGCATCATCGCGAACTCGTCCACGGCGCACATCCGGGCGACCAGCTCGGTATGCCCGACGAAGTCCGGGCAGGACAACATTATCGCCTCCTTGCACACGGGCAGAGTCACCATCGCCTCGGCCACGCCGTCTATCGCAAGCCGGGCGGCATTCCTTATGTACTCCAGAGATGCCGCCCCGGACTCTGCGGACATCTTCCCGGGACATAGCGCCTCCGCTGAAACAATCCCCATGTCAAGGACATTGAGCACCCCCTCCCGCAGCACCATCCCTTCCATGGCCGCCAGCGGCACGCGCACAGAAATCAAGTCCGCGCAGCGTTCGAGAACGGAAATGTCGCCGACAACAAAGCCGTCCAGAGGAAACTCACCGTCGGCAAAAGCCTTCAAGGCGATCTCCGGCCCAACCCCGTTAGGATCCCCCATGCTGACAGCTATCATAACCTTTATTCCTTCAATTATCTTTCCACGCGCATCAAGCACTCGCACGACATTCCCCGCACGTGCTGTATGCCCCATCAGCCCGATACGCCATATCTTGCCGGCCAAAGGCCCCAAGCCCGCGCCGATCTCAATCTTGTGATCCTATCGTCTATCCCTTCCAGAAGCCTCTCCATCTCCAAATCCTCCTGCATGTCGAACTAAAAAAACAAAAAAAAATGCTAAAAACGAGTCTCCGCTGGCGGAGCGGTTGATTTGAGCTTGTGGAACCTGTGGTCGAGCCCGGGGTCGTCAATTATCGCCCGCATGTCTTTCATGTCGAGCCCCTTGAACTCCATGACCTGAATGAGCTGTCGGGCAGTAATCTCGGCATCATCAATCTCGCCCAGCTCCATTTGAAGCAGAAGCTTGTTGTACAACGCCAGGCTGGACAGCGGGAATACCCTAGCCTCAAGCTCCATGTACGCCAGCGCGTCTCTCTTGCGGTTCATCTTGATCAGGCATTCGGCTATCCTTGCGTTCGAGTGTACGACTATTCTCGAAGTGCTGGTCTCCAGCGCGGTGAAGTACTTGTATGCCAAAAGGTGGTCATTGAGCCAGAACAGGGACATCATTGCGCATTCGTATAGGCCCATGCCGTCTGGCGAAATACGGAGAGACTCGAGCCTGTGGCGAATGGCTCTGGCATGCTGATGCCTCTCCTTGGCTATTGCCGAGTTCCGGGCGTGATAGGATGCTCTGGCATTGAGTGACAGCATGTGAAGACTGCACGCGAGGAACAGCAATGCGACACCCACGCAACAGTATTTCAAGGTCGCCGGGCAGGCGTACGGCAGTGGCTTGGCAGCCGCCTCTGCTACGCGCCTTCGGAATGTGTAATACCACATAAGCCCCTGAAGGATCAGAAGCATCTGGGCAGTAGGCCATTTTTCAGCCACCATGTCAAGCATGGAGTGGGTCAAGAGCATTACGAACCCGAAAAAGACGAGCTTGGAGAGGGCGTCGGTGCTTTTGTACCTTCGCATGAAAATCGCTATCGGGGCGAATGCGAGGAAAGACGAGGCCAGCAACCCGGTGATCCCGAAGGCACCTGCGAAGAAAAGGAGCTGATTATGTGGATGATCAGCCCGGCCGGCAAAATAGTGGCTTCGCAGGAAATACTCCACGGGCATGTGGTAGGAGTACTCGCCTTCGAAGCTTGATGCCCCGACACCCAGCAGCATGTTGTCCGCGAACAGCTCCACCGCACCGCGCCAAAGGGGGATCCTTACATCATGGAAAATCATCGCTGCGATGTTTCCGGCAGAAAGGAGGAAAAAAAGCACTGTGCCGGCTACTGAGAGCGCGATGAAGGCGGGCGCGAGTTTCCTGATGAGTTCACCTCCATCTTTGAGCCAAGCGGTATAATTGAGAAAAACAAACACCGCCGCCGCCACTGCCAGCGAGAGCTGGGCTCCTCGCGAATCTGTCTGCCAAAGGGCATAAAGGGAAAGCGCAGACGGGAATGCCAGCAGTAGCACTCTAGCCTTGGCGGATTTACTTTTCAGACAGGGCATGCTGTACAGCCAGTAAAGTAAAAAAGGCGTGGTGCAAATCAGAAATGCCCCGTGCCAGTTCCTGTTAGCAGGTATCCCGACACATTGGGAGCCGATATACACTTGCCATATCGTATGCACCATCGAGAATGCCCAAAGAAAGGCCATGAAGGGCACGACAAGCCTGCGGAAATAAGTGAAGTATAGGCATACCGCCATCGGGATGACGAACCATGACATTGACAAGCAGAACTCGTCAAGCCCATGATTCTGAAACGTCAGGAACTGCAATGTCACCACAAGGAAAGCTGCAGCAAAAGCACTCAGGGGAAAAATGTTGACGTCATGGAACAGCCGGACAAGCCGGCGGTATCTCAAGAGTATCATGAAAAAGGCGAATGCAGAAAGTTGTGCGGCAGAGGACAGATAAATCCCAAGCCCCTCAATCCCGCTTGGGAACGGACGAACCACCACAAGAGGGTACTTAACCAAAACAAGCACAAGAAAAACAGCGGCAACAACGCTGTAAAGCCTGCCTTCAAGGCATGTGCACTCTGGAGGGAACGAAGCGTCCCCCCGCTGGGCCGTGCAGCTTCCCA
>CAZANS010000311.1:1091-3189 GCA_964486565.1 uncultured Victivallales bacterium | reverse complement strand
ATCAGGTGATTGCGAATTTCGCAAGATGGGGTCGTGGATTTGAGCGTAGTTTTCTATTGCTTCTTTCGGTGGTATCATGCCTGACTTGAAAGTAGTTCTTGAGCTGGGTCAGAACATTTCGGTGCTCATGCTGCTGGTTTTTGTTGCCAGCCAAATCTTTTTCAGCTTCAGGAGGCCGCTCAGGGTGTCCGACCAGATATTTCTCGGGCTGATATTTTCTTTCATCGCCTTCATCGGGATGCTCATCCCTGTGGAGTTTGCCAAGGATGTCATTATTGACGGCAGGGTGATAATTGTAGCCATCGCCGGGTTCTTCGGCGGGGTCACGGTTGGGATAACCTCCGGGCTGCCGGTGATTTTCTACAGGATGTTCCTTGGAGGTGCCGGGGCGAGTGCTGGAATGCTTGAGATCGTGATTGCTATGCTGGTGGGGATAGCGATGTGCAGTCTTCGCTGCGGAAGGCCGCCGAGAATCTCGCATTTCATAGCCATCGGCATTCTTGTCACCATTGGGAGCATACTCAGCGGGTTCGCTTTGCCAAGAGAGATTTTCCGACAGGCTCTTGAGAGCCATGCCATGGCCATGGTGATCTTCTATCCCATAGGGACGGTATTCATCGGCCTGCTCTTCTCCACCGAGGGGGCCAAGCAGGAGGCGATGCTGAAGACCAAGGAGAACGAGGAGAAGCACATGGAGATGTTGAAGAATCTCAGCGAGGGTTTTTTCAATGTCGCCATGGATGGGACGATACTGGATCACAATCTGGCTTTCAGCCGTATGCTTGGCTACGATAAGGAGACCAATCTGAGGGGCATGAGGACTGTGGATTTTTTTGCTGATCCTTCCGGCAGGGTAACATATCTGGAGAAACTCGAGAGCGAAGGCCTGACCGAAGACTATCTGATTGCCGGCCTGCGGGTGGATTCACAGCCTATAACCTGCCGTATCAACAGTCGGCTAATCAGGGATCGGGCAGGGAAGCCTCTGCGCATTGAAGGTACAATATGCGACATAACTGAGCAGATACGTACACAGAAGGACTTGCACGAGGCCAGGGCGATGCTGCAGGCTGCGATGGATCAAAGCCCGGTTGGGATAGCCATCGCAGAAGCCCCGGACGGGAAGCTTAGGTATGTCAACCTAGCGGGGATCAGGATCGGTGGGAAAAACAAAGCGCAGCTTGTGGACGGTGTAGGTTTGGATGATTATGTCTCGCGCTGGCAGGTGTATGACCTTAACGGTCAAGAGATGGACAAGGATGGTCTTCCCTTGACCCGTGCCCTCAAATCGGGTACCCAGAGCAGCAGGGAGATGGTTATCCGCCGCCCGGACGGCGACAACCGCAGAATACTTGTCAACGCCGCGCCAATAAGGGACGCAAAGAATAAGATCATAGCGGGGATCGCCGTTTTCATGGACATCACCGAGCTGAGGGTCGCCGAGGAGTCCTTGTTCGAGAAGGAGGAGTTCCTGCGCACGACCTATATCGCCGCAGAGAACGTGGCTTTCATCTCGACGGTGCTTAAGGGCGACGACAGGCTGATTTCCGATTTCAGCCCCGGCGCGGAGAAGATGTTCGGATACTCCAAGAGTGAGATACTCGACAAGTCCATAGCGCTGGTGTATCCTGAAGCCATGAGGGGTCAGCTTCCCGGCATACAGAGGGTGCTTTCGGAGGGCAGGTTCTTCAGGTCCAGCCAAACTGAGCTGGTTCGGAAGTCCGGTGAGCATTTCCCCACGCTCTTCAGCGTGTATCCCAGATTCGACTCCAAAGGCAAGGTTATCGGCTCCCTGGGCGTGGTACTTGACATCAGCCTGGAGAAGGAGATGGAGCGCAAGCTGAGGCATTCCGAAAAGATGGAGGCCATCGGCCAGCTCGCCGGTGGGATCGCCCACGACTTCAACAACATGCTGGGGGTCATCAAGGGCTACGCCGACCTGCTTTTAGTGTCTCTCGACAAAGAGGAGTTTGCGGAGTACGCCAGGAACATAAACCGTGCCGCCAACCGCTCGTCATCGCTCACAGCTCAGCTTCTGGCATTCGCCCGTAAGGGGCAGTACCAGCCCTCCGCGCTGGATTTACACCACGTAATAAGC
>CAZANS010000311.1:0-1081 GCA_964486565.1 uncultured Victivallales bacterium | reverse complement strand
CCAAAGGTGCCGGACGCGGTCAGAATGGGATTTTTCAAGGCCAGCCCGGCGACAGTGAAGGGCGATGCCAACCAGTTGATAAACGCCCTCCTGAACATGGCGATAAACGCCTCCGACGCGATGCCTGAGGGTGGCAGGCTTACCTTTGCCACGGACACTGTTGAACTCGCCGGGAAGGACTGCACCGAGAACTCCGGGCTCTCACCCGGGAGGCACCTCGAGATTCTCGTCTCGGACACCGGAAAGGGAATGGACGAGGAAGTACAGAAACATATCTACGAGCCATTCTTCACCACCAAGCCCAAGGGCAAGGGCACCGGCATGGGACTTGCCGCCGTGTATGGCATTGTCAAGCTGCACGGCGGGGACATCACCGTGAGAAGCACCCCCGGCAAAGGCTCGACCTTCAGGATACTTCTGCCCCTGTCCGCAGAACCTGTTGACGACGAGAAGACACCAACAGCCAAGAAAGGGCTGTCCAAGAAGGCGCAGCGCAAGAAACAGACGGTTCTTGTGGTGGACGACGAGCGGCTCTTCAGAAGGCTCGCGGAGGATCTGCTCCACAAGCTTGGCTACGACGTGGTCGTCTGCTCCACCGGGAAGGACGCGGTCGAGCTGTACGGGAAGTCCTGGGACAAAATTGACCTCGTGTTGCTTGACATGGTCATGCCTGGGATGAACGGGAAACAGGTGTTCGCCGAGCTGAAGAAAATCAACCCCGCAGTCAAAACGGTAGTCGCCTCAGGATTCAGCAACGAGGACGACACCAAGCAGGTGCTGGAGGAAGGCATACTCGACTTTATCGAGAAACCGTTCGCGGCGGCGGATTTCGAAAGCACAATATCCAGAGTCCTTTCGCGCCATGCCACAACAGGGTCGAAAAGACCGGGAAGTAAAAAGTCAGACCTTACGACATATTGATCCTGCAATCTCATCCATCACTCCAGAATTTAAGAAACATAAAATAAAGCAACAAAACAGCTTATACTCAAAAATGCAATTAAAACCGAGTCGCTTCTGGAAATGGGACTCGAAGGCTCCTACATATTCTCACCAGCACACGCTGTCGAGTGCGACGTGC
>CAZANS010000310.1:0-3199 GCA_964486565.1 uncultured Victivallales bacterium | reverse complement strand
GACCGTACGGTTGAACCGCCTATGCGGAGCTCCGCATAGGCGATTATATGCTCAGTTTTTGAATATGCTGAGTAGCTCTCGAAGATCCGCAGTGAGTCTCCATTCTCCGTTGTATTACTCCGCATATTCAGAGTGTCTCAAGGAACGCGAGGAGCTGGTCATTTGGCCGATAACGGAACCTGTGACTCGCAGGCTCCTGCAACTTTGCGAGAGCTCGCTCCTTCATAGCCATGTCGGCTTCGATATAGATGTGGGTTGTCGCCGGGCTCTCGTGTCCGAGCCAAAGTGCAATGACCGTGATGTCGACTCCGGATTGCAGCAGGTGCATTGCAACGGTATGTCTCATGGTATGCGGTGAAATTCTTCGTTCCAAAAGGCTGGGGCATGTCTGGCTGGCTCGTTGGACTGCTTCGCGCAATCGGTGCTCGACGCCAGACCGAGAAATTGGCTTACCTGATCGATTGGGAAATAGCGGCGCGTTTGGCGATATGTCAATTCGGGGAAGCCACTCCTTCAATCGTGTAACCGTACCTTTCCATAGCGGAACCGAACGTTGTTTTCGGCCCTTTCCGAAAATGTGAACACATCTCCCTTGCTGCATTGATAGGTCTTGAATGCGGAGTCGCGTGATTTCTGAGACACGTGCTCCGGTATTGTAAAATGTGGAAAACATCACAAAATCTCTATGCCCGCTCCATGTCGATCTGTCTGGCGCCGTGAGGATAGCCTCGACTTCGGTTCGGGAGAGAGAATCGAGCATTGGTTTGTCAAAACGCTTTGTTGGAATAGCCAACACCTGTTGTATCGTTGGGAGACTACTGGGGGCCTGGTACGATGCGAAGCGCATAAAGGAGCGGATGGCCGTGAGCCGAGTATTTCGCGTGCGGATCGAGTTGCCGCGCTCTACCTCAAGGTGATCGAGGAACGCCAAGATCAACGGCGCGTCCAACTCCTCCAAGGCGAGATCCGAAGGCGACTTCCCAGTACTATCGGCGGCGAAACCGAGCAGCAGACGGAATGCGTCGCGGTAAGTTGCAACTGTCTGGTGAGTTACGTTTCGCTGCGCAATGAGTCGTTCACAGAAGAAGTTCTGCAGCAACGGTGGTAAGGACGTTTGGACCTGATTTCCGTTCATCTTTTATCCCCTTGATCCTGGTGTGCAAAGTCCTCGAAGCGTCTCGCAACGACTGCGAGTAGTTCTGGTACGGCCGTCAGGTACCAGTAAGTGCCTGATACCTTCGCGTGCCCGAGGTAAGCGGAAAGAGCGGTGATCCTGTTATCAACATCGACACCCTCTTCATACCAACGCAGAAGAGTTCTTACAGCGAAGGTGTGGCGGATGTCATGAAGGCGCGGTGGATTTCCTGAGGCGGACAGTGGCCATCCAAGCTCTTTTCGCAATCCGAGGAATGTCATCAATGTTTTGTGGTACTTTTGAGAGGTGGCGTGTTCGGTGAGAAAGAAAACGTTGGATGAGGTGAGTCGGTGGTATCCGTCGCGGTGTTTAGCATAGTCGCGCAGCTGATTGACAGATGTCGGGTGAATCGGGATTCTACGTGACTTGTCGAATTTTGCGTGCCGGATAGTGATTGTCTCGCTCGGCAAGTCGACGTCGTCTTGTGTCAATGCAAGCGCCTCGGAGATACGCATGCCGGTACATACGAGCAATCCGAACAGGGTGACGTACGTATGGGGCCGGAGGCCGCCAGGGGGGCCGAGTTTGCCGGCGACATCCAGTAGTGCGGTAATTTCGTCCCGCGAGTAGATGTACGGTTGTGGTCTCCGATAGGATGGGCCGAGCAGTCCATTCGGCGGGATCTCGGTCTCTGGATCAGCAACGACCCGAGCCTTTGCAAACCGCCGGACAATATCAAGCCTACGTGCCCAGTAGAGCGGATCCGCATGTTCCGGGAGTTTAGCCCATCGCACAGCCAACTCAATTGTGATCGGACCACGGTGACCACTCCGATCAGCGTAGCGCGCGAAACGAAGCAGTTCTGCACCCTCGATCTTCAGGAGATAGCCGAGTCGCCGCCGGAGGGCGAGATATTCCTCGGCGAGAACAACTATCGACGACTGGTTTTTCATCGCCGCACCTCCGGCCACGGCATAGCAACTGCCGAAAGCGTTCTCAAACTGCTTCGCGTATAGCGCACGGTAGTGTCGATGTTCCGGTGTCGCAGGACATCGGCAACTTCCTTGATGGTCGCGCCTGCCTCCACCATTTTTGTGGCGGCAGTACGGCGGAGAATGTGGGTGCCCTTCGTTGGCGTATCTATGCCAGCACGGATGAATGCTCGTCGGATCGTAGCGCGTATCGCCGATGTGGTGATCGGCGTGCCCCAAGGCCAGGCATGGTGGACGAAGACACAACGAGATTCGGTCGTAGGACGACCATCCCGGAGGTAGGTGCTCAAGGCGGAACCCACTCGTTCCGGGAGTGGCAATCGACTCACTCTCCGTGACTTACCATATGGGATCGTCAGAGTTGCAACTCTCCAGTCGAGGTCATCGAGCGTGAGGGCTGCCACCTCTCTGCAGCGCATCGCGAGGTCGGTCATGCACAGTGCCATTCCGTAGTCGCGGAGGCCAATGGCGGTCGTTTGATTGAAGATGCCCAAGAAAGAGGAGAGCTGATCCTCATTCAACGCTGTTGGCGGATGGGCAACCATACGAGCCGAAACGGTCGGTATGCTCTCGGTCAATCCGACATCGCAATACCCTTCGAGATGGAGGAAGCGAAAGAAGCTACGCAGAGCACTCGTGAGTCTTTGCATGGAGCCGGGTGTGCAATGGTCTGCGCGACTCAACACGAATTGCAGAACGTCATCACCGCTCAATGACTCAATCACGAACGGTTCTGTGGCGAATCGTGCTTTCATGAGATGCTCAGCAACGCGCGAATAGTTCTTGATGGTCGAAGGCGAGTTTCCTCTTAATCGGTGTAGGTACTCTGCATAGATATCGAGCATGCTGGCCCACGCCCTTGTCTCCGGCTCCGGGTGGGGACCAATCAGCCCTTGGTCGCGCAATATTGTCAGCATGTGCTGGATACTGGCTCGCAGGGAACGGATGGTGCCGCCAGATGGAATAGGGCAGCTGCATTGAGGGATATGCTGATAGAGGAACTCCCGAACGGTGTCCTCGTTAATTTCGGATAGCGAAATCTGTGCAACACATAACCAGAAGCTAAAGTGTC
>CAZANS010000309.1:0-3221 GCA_964486565.1 uncultured Victivallales bacterium | reverse complement strand
GTATATATTGTTGTAGCAATTAACATGAATTTAAATATATTAAATGATTTTAAAAATAATTTGATAAAAGAAGAACATAATGAAAAACACAATATGAAATGTGAAATATTGAAGTCTGTAAATAGAGCTATAATCGATATCAGACCCGAAAAAGCCCCGGGAATCGAATATTCAGACATCAAAGACGCACTCAGCCACAGCGACATCATCGCCTGCGCCGCATCACTCACAGAAAGCTCAAGGGGAATGCTCAACTACAACACACTCAATAACGCCCGACCAGGCACCTTGTTCGTCAATATCGCCAGAGGCGAGATCTCCCCGTCCGAGGACCTGCTGAAACTCTTGAGGGAGGGCATACTCGGCGGAATAGGGCTCGATGTGTACGAGTCGGAGCGCGAACTCGCCTCAATACTTCGAGAAGGGAAAAAACTCTCCTCGATTGAGAACATCGAGGCCATGAACAGCGTCGCCGCGACTCTCGAGCTCATGCGGCACCCATTGGTCATATCTCTCCCGCACAACGCATTCAACACCGAAGAGTCCCTCGAGCGCAAATGCCTCAACACCTCGCAAAACATCTCCGAATTCATCAACTCAGGATCATTCATTTCTTCCGTCCCTGTTACACCTCGAAAAAACAAAAAAAGCGGGGATCGGTAATGAGCAATGAATACTTCCCTCCACGCCCGGCATCGCGCCACACGGCCTACGCCTACGAGGACACGAATCCGCAGTATTCCGGACTTCTGAAGGTCGGCTATATCAGCATTGCGAGTTCTGGATAACGCGCTGAAATCTGTCGTGCGGCTTCAGGGCAATCTTTCAAGAGGTGAAAGTCCTCGAAATCGAAACCCGGCCCGACAGTGCATGCAACCAGAGAGTATTCCCCGGTGGTTCGTGCTGCCTGCCAACAACAGGCCGGGACGACGGCAAGAGGTTCGCTCTCATCACAGAGCTTGCCGACAAGATGGCGCTCACATGCCCCGCTATCTCCAGCAATACAAAACAATTCGAGGGATCCACCCTCAATGTAATGCCACAGCTCATCCTGAAGCACACGGTGGAAACGGCTGAACTGCCCCGACATCAACATGAAATATATCTCGGTAATGGCACTCCGTTCACGTTTGATCGCAACATCCCGCACCAGATTGGGCGAACGGTAGGTCTCATGGTAGTACCCCCCTTCGGGGTGAGCATGCAAATCCAACATCCTGATCAACTCTGAAGCACGTCCCATCAGCAAACTCCTTTCACGATCATGAAGGCCACAATCAATCCATTGACTTCCGATTCCATCCAATCTGCAAGAAGGGAACCTAGCAGATTGTACTCCAATTGCCATAGAGCCAGTTTTGAAATTGGCTCTTTTGAGTGAAGTTCTCTTGACAAGCCCGCGGATAAGGTGTAATCTCAGGGGAGCAGATTTAACCCAGGAGAAACAGGATATGGCATTGTGGAGCGGCAGATTTAGCGGCGGAGCCGCCGAGGCGGTAAAGGCGTTCACCGAGTCAATATCATTTGACAGCAGGCTTTACCGATATGACATAATGGGCAGCAAGGCCCATGTGCAGATGCTCGCGGAGACAGGGATAATACCTGCAAAATCCGCGGATGCGATAATTGCCGGTCTCGACACGATCGAGAAGAGGATTGACAAAGGGGACTTCACATTCACCAGCGAGCTCGAGGACATACACATGCACATTGAAAGCGCGTTGATCGAGGCGATTGGCGAGGATGCCGGCAGGATACATTCGGGGCGAAGCCGCAACGACCAGATCGTGCTCGACATGAGACTCTATCTCAGGGACACGATTGACTCCATCGCATCCGGGATCAGGGAGCTTCAGCGCAGCATGGTCCTTCTTGCCGATGCAAACTCCGACGCGGTGATGCCGGGCTACACGCATCTTCAGCGCGCACAGCCGGTGCTCTTCGCACACCACCTGCTCGCCTACGTAGAGATGTTCGAGAGGGATATCGAAAGATTCCTCGACTGCCGCAGGAGAACAAACGTCATGCCCTTGGGCTCAGGTGCCCTTGCGGGCTCGACATTGCCTCTGGACAGAAAAATCACCGCCAGACTCCTCAGCTTCCCGAAAATATCGAGGAATAGCATGGACGCAGTGGCCGGAAGGGATTTCGAGTGCGAGTTCCTCGCGGCATCCGCCATATTCGCGATGCACATCTCCAGACTCTCGGAGGATATCATCCTATGGGTCTCTCAAGAGTTCAACTTCATATCCATTGACGATGCTTTCTGCACAGGATCGAGCCTGATGCCGCACAAGAAGAATCCCGACATCGCCGAGCTTGCCAGGGGCAAGGCCGCGAGGATATACGGGGACCTCACCGCGCTGCTGGTACTGACAAAAGGCCTCCCACTGACCTACAACCGAGACCTCCAGGAGGACAAGGAGCCAGTGTTCGACGCCGCCGACACGATCCATAAGATACTATCCGTCATGCCCGCAATGATAACATCTTTCAAAGTCAACCGTGCCGCAATGGGAAAGGCCGTGCAAGACCCCGCGATGATGACCACGGACCTCGCCGAACAGCTCGTCAAGGAAGACATGCCCTTCAGGACAGCCCACCACCGAGTGGGAAGCCTCGTCAAATGGTGCGACAAGAACAGCAGGAAGCTAGACAAAATATCCCTTGAGGAAATGCGCATGTCAATCCCCGAGGCAAAGAAACACCACCTCCAAATCTTCTCACCGATGGCAAGCGTCTCAAAACGAACCGCCACCGGCTCGACAGCACCCGCGCAGGTCAGAAAACAAATCCGATTCTGGAAGAACTCTTTAGCGCACGTGCCGGTGAAAGCCAGTTGATTATTTCGGTGGCACGGGGTCACACTGAATGCCTCCCAACTTAAGCGGCTTTCTTCCTTTTGGGAGAAAGCATTCCGTAAGCAATATAGTGGTCGGGTTGGGTTAATCATTTAATTATTAACATGTTAACTTTTTCTGCTAACCGTAAAAAATCTCTTATAATAGATTTTTGATAGCGTTTTTGGTAACCGTTAAGCTGGGTAGTCCACAGGTTCAAACCAGAGTTTTTCGCCGTTTCTGACAAAATGACCTTGAGGCTAGCAAAAACTGCTCGCGACAGATTCCCCAATGGATCAACCTCAAGTGACCAGCTTAACGGTTACTCAAAAATCGTTTTTAAGGATAAAAAAGTCCGTTTGTTAAAAATTAACATCTTAA
>CAZANS010000308.1:0-3223 GCA_964486565.1 uncultured Victivallales bacterium | reverse complement strand
ACTGAAAGGAGCGGCATCGCCTGATATCGTAGACCAGAAATGTGTGAAGAGCAGATGTTGTGAGAAAGGTTAATGTTATTTAACTTTCTTAAAGAGAACGAGTTATTTATTAGGTTAAGGAGGAAAACATGAAGATCAGGATGGTGAGAGTGCTTGGGATTATGGCGGTTGCCGGGGCTGTGCTTTTTATGCTGGTAGGATGCGGCGAGCAATCCGACAAAGGTGTCGTCAAGGAAACTGGCGATGCGATAGATACGGCTGTGGATAAAACTGTTGAGGTGTCAAAAAAGGTCGCCGACAAGACGACCGATGCCGCCAAGACTGCCGCGACCGCAACAAAAGACGCGGCCAACAAGGCTGTCGACAAAACAGGAGAGGCCATGGAAAAAACCGGCGATGCAATAAAAAATACCGGTAAGGATATGCAGGATTAAATCTAGAATCATTAAAAACAAGTTGATAACTACAAACACAAAAAAAAGGAATCAGAAATGAAAACTCTAATGGCGGTTTTTGTCGCGATGATAACGGTCCTGGTCATTTCATCAGGATGTCGTAACACAAGCAATCAGGGCGGGACAGCCCCTGTAGACAAGGAATTCAGCATTAATGTCCCTTCGTATACCACTGTCAAACAGGGCGAAGAAGAACGCATTACTGTTTCTCTGAAACGGGACTCGCACTTCAAGGAACATGTGCAGATTGATATCAAGGCTGATGGTATCAAAGTGACTCCCAGCAGTATTATGATCAATGCAAGCGAAAGCCCTGATGTTCAAGTTACAATTTCAGTTGCAAAGAACACTGCGCTCGGCGAATATCGTGTCAATGTAAAAGGAACACCGATTAACGGACGCGCTGCAACTACGTCATTCGTGGTGAAAGTCGTATCGCTGTAAACACGTTAAAAAAATTCAAAGGAAGGTTAAACATCATGAGTATTGGAACTTTATTGTTGATAGTCTTGATTATCGCGCTTGTGGCAGCGTTGCCAGCGTGGCCTCACAGCAAGAGCTGGGGATACTTCCCCACCGGCGGACTTGGAATGATTGTCCTGATTCTGCTAGTACTTGTTCTTGCGGGCCGTATTTAAGGAGAAAAACCGATGAAAAAAGTGATTAAATTGTGTATCGCATGGCTGGGTATTGCCATGATCTCGACCAGCGCCATGGCTGAAGGCAGGGCGTTCAACCTGAGCCTTACCCCTGACATTGCTGTCTACGACAGGGATGACACGATCGAGGGCGTGACTCTAAGTGTATGGGGTGAAAACAAACAGACATCCCTGGCGCTGGGTCTTGTCAACGGCACAGTGAGCCAGAGTGAAGGCGTGGGCCTCGGCTTCCTGAACTACGCTGACAGCTACAAGGGAGTTCAGTTGGGTATGATCAATTATGCAAAAAACGACTCCACCGGCTGGGGCAATGGGTACTTCAGTTTGATCATGAGCTGTGTGAACTATACCGGAAGCACCATGAAGGGTCTGTGTGTAGGGGTGGTGAACTATGCCGGCCACCTGTCAGGACTTCAATGCGGACTCATAAACTATGTTGAGGATGCCGACGGCATTCAGTTCGGACTTATCAATATCATAGATAAGAACAAAAGCTGGTTTGAATACACGCCTGGCGAGCTAGCACCGGTAATGATTATTGTCAACTGGAGATATTAGGATGAATGAACTGAAACAGTCTTCTGGAATCGAGCGCGTGTCGTCTCGTAAAGATAAAATAGCCCGCATACTAACGACTTGTGGTGTTGCTATACTCTTTGTGCTTTTTGTGTTTACTGTCATCGGATGCCGATTGTTAACAGTCGAGTGAAGATAAAATACTGCATGAAGGTGATTTTTCAGGGTCGAATTAATAATAGGAGGAAAGTATGGAAGAGAGAGTGAATGATTTTCTGGCGCCGTTTTTGGATCACGTGCCGCAGGTGGTAGGTGCGATTGTCGTCTTTGTCGTCGGCTGGATCATCTGCAGCATCATCGCTGCCTCTGTGGCCATGATGCTGAGTAAGGCAAAGGTTGATGAGAAGCTGAACATGAAGAACAAGAAGACTCCTATAAAGATCGAGCCGATAATCTCGAAATTCGTGTTCTATCTGCTTTTGATCTATGTTTTGCTTCTTTCCCTGGACATACTCGGGGTTCGCAGTGTTCTCACGCCGATCGAGGCGATGCTGGGCAAGTTCCTTGTCATAGTCCCGAACATAATCGGCGCGGCGCTCATAGTGTTCCTTGGTTATGTACTGGGCAGGACGCTTGGCGGCATAGTCCAGGCTGCGAGCTCCGGCGTTGACTCGGTGGTGTCGAAGGCGGGGATAAGCGATAATCTGACTGTCTCGAAGCTTCTCGGGCAGCTTGTGTTCATCTTTGTATTCGTGCCGATAGCGGTCGCCGCGCTGCATGTACTGCAGATCGAGGCGATCTCCGCTCCGGCGATAGGTATGCTCGAAGGTTTCGCGACTGCTATTCCCAACATAGTCGGTGCGGCCGTATGCCTTATCGTGTTTTATGTTGTCGGCAAGCTTGTGACCGGGTTTATTGCCGACTTGTTGAAGAACTTCGGCGCGGACGACATCCCGAAGAAGATCGGGGCTGCCGGCGTGTTCGGCAAGAATAGCTTCTCGGTTTTCTGTGCGAACATAGCATTCTTCTTCATCATGATCTTCGGCGCATCCGTGGCGGTAAGCACGCTCAAGATGCCAGAGATTACAGCCATACTCACGGGTCTGCTGTTATTTTCCGGCAAGGTTGTCCTCGGCCTGATAATTCTGGGTATCGGCAATTTCCTTGCCACTTTTGCCCATGATTCCCTTGCGAAGTCCACGAAGGGCGGGGTCTGCCCGATGATTGTCAGGGTGGCCGTGCTTTCGCTTGTTCTGGCGATGGGTCTCCACACAATGGGTATTGCGAAGAGTATTGTCGAGCTGGCGTTCATGTTCATCTTCGGCACACTCGGCCTGACCATAGTCCTTGCTTTCGGGCTCGGAGGTCGCGAGGCTGCTGGCAAGACCATGGAGAAATGGCTTTCCAGGATCAACTGAAAGTTCCCGGTCTAAGTCGAGAAAGTTCAGGTACGCGGCGCGAAGGGAATAAAGAATCAAACTTTTTTTTGAGAGTGAAAGTGGATCCTGTTTTAAAGGATGGTTTGCTTATTTGTTTATTAATCCTTGTCGCTGTTTATTGTATTGCACAATCACCGAGCCGCCCTCCATGCGG
>CAZANS010000307.1:0-3256 GCA_964486565.1 uncultured Victivallales bacterium | reverse complement strand
ACATCGAGGCCGCGTCTTACTGCCTCGTGCACGCAGTCGAAGGATATCTGCCCGTTGCCTCCTATGAAAAGCACCTTCATGTCTTCGCCTCCTTCAGCATTCGTTTGAGGTATTTGCCGGTATGTGAGTGTGCGGATTTGGCGATTTGCTCTGGGGTGCCCTGCGCGACGAGGGATCCGCCGCCCGAGCCGCCTTCGGGGCCGAGGTCAATGATGTAGTCGCAGGCCTTGACGAGGTCGAGGTTGTGCTCGATGACCAGGACGGTGTTTCCCTTGTCGCGCAGCATGAGGAGGACATCCATAAGCGTGTTGACATCGTTGATGTGCAGGCCGGTGGTCGGTTCGTCGAGGATGTAGATGGTGTGTCCTCTGGGGATTTTGGCGAGTTCGGCGGCGAGCTTGACCCTCTGTGCCTCTCCGCCGGAGAGGGTTGTTGCGGGCTGTCCGAGGTGTATGTAACCCAGCCCGACCTGCTGGAGTGTGTCGAGCTTGCGTGCGAGGGAGGGTATAGGGGCGAAGAACTTGACGGCCTCGTTGACAGTCATCTCGAGGATCTCTGAGATGCTTTTTCCCTTGTAGAATACGGAGAGTGTTTCGCGGTTGAACCTTTTTCCGTTGCAGACGTTGCAAGTGACGTAGACGTCCGGGAGGAACTGCATCTCGATTTTCCTGACCCCGTCGCCCTTGCACTCCTCGCATCTGCCGCCCTTGACGTTGAAGCTGAACCTGCCGGGCTTGTAGCCGCGGGTCTTGGATTCGTGGAGCCTTGAGAAGAGGTCTCGTATTGCGGTGAATGCGTTGGTGTATGTAGCTGGGTTTGACCGAGGAGTCCTTCCGATGGGGCTCTGGTCAATGACGATGGCCTTTCCTATGTGTTCCAGCCCCTCGATGCAGTCATGTTCTCCAGGGATTTCAATCGAGTTGAAGAAGCGTCGTTGAAGTGCGACCCTGAGGGTGTCGTCGACCAGGCTGCTTTTGCCCGACCCTGAGACCCCGGTGACGCAGCATAATACGCCGAGGGGGATTTTCACCTTGATGTTCTTGAGGTTGTTGTGCCTTGCGCCTGTGATTGTGATGAACTTTCCGGTGCCAGAGTGCCTTGATTTTGGGACAAGTATGTCTTTTCCCCCTGAAAGGTAGGATCCGGTGAGGGAGTTTTTTGAGTTTGCGACCTGTTGCGGGGTGCCCTGGGCGACGATCTCTCCGCCGTGTTTCCCTGCCGCGGGTCCGAGGTCTATGACGTGGTCTGCGCGTCTGATGGTCTCTAGGTCGTGCTCGACGACGATGACTGTGTTGCCCGTGTCGCGGAGCTTCTGGAGCGTGTTGAGCAGCTTTATGTTGTCTCGCTGGTGCAACCCGATGCTGGGCTCGTCGAGGATGTATAGCACGCCTGTGAGTCCACTTCCGATCTGAGTGGCGAGCCTGATTCTCTGAGCCTCTCCGCCTGAGAGTGTTCCGCTTTCCCGGTCGAGAGAGAGGTATGACAGGCCGACATCGCGGAGGAATCCCAGGCGGCTGGCGACCTCGCGGATGATCTCGTGTGCGATTTGTGCCTCCTCGGCATTGAGTTGGTCGGGGAGTGCTGTTATGAGATCCAATGCTTTCTCGACGGGTAGTGCGTTGAATTCTGCTATGTTGACGGGGGGTTTGGATCCGATTGTGACAGCGAGGCATTCGGGTCGCAACCTTTTGCCTTTGCATGAGGGGCATGTGGTTGGTTGCATGAGTTTTTTTAGTCTTTCCCTGACGGACTCGCTTTCCGTCTCGGCGAACCTGCGCTCGAGATTCGGGATGATCCCCTCGAATGGTTTCTCGATCCTGTGCGTTTTCCCGCGCATCCAGAAGTCGAACCTGATTGGCTCGTCCCCGCTGCCGTGGAGGAGTACATCCCTGATGTTCTCGGGTATCTTCTCGAAGGGGCGTGTCAGGAGATCGTCGATCTTGAAATGCCCGGCAATGCTTTTCAGCAGGTGGTTGTAATAGATGATGAGCCGTCTGGGTCCTCTGCGCCAAGCGGGGATGGCGCCGTTTTTGATTGAGAGAGACTCGTTCGGGATCAGCAGTTTTTTGCAGAAGACCATCCTTGAGCCTATTCCGTGGCATTCGGGGCATGCGCCGTAGGGGCTGTTGAATGAGAAGTTCCTGGGCTTAAGTTCTGCGAATGAGATGCCGCAATCAGTGCATGCGAGGTGTTCGCTGATTTTCTCCTCTGTCCATGCTCGGGTTTTGTCGGGAGCCCGGGAGTCCTCCGGGTTTTCCGTCAATACGGTGATGTTGCCGTTTCCGCAATGCAGTGCCATCTCGACTGAGTCGTTCAGCCTTGACAGCTCGTTTTCTCCGGTGATGAGTCTGTCCACTACGGCTTCGATGGAATGTTTTTTTTTCTTGTCGAGCTTCGGGGTGGCATCGTCTAGGTCGAGGATTACGCCGTTGATCCTAGCCCTTACGAAGCCGCAGTCTCTTATTTTTTCTATGATCTCGCGATGCTCGCCTTTTTTCCCGACGACGTATGGTGCGAGGATGATCATTTTCCTTCCTGGCGGCAGGGAGCGGATTCTGCGGCAAATGGCCTCGGCTGACTGTCCTGCCACGGATTTGCCGCATTTGGGGCAGTGGGGGTGCCCGACATGAGCGAAGAGGAGTCTCAGGTAGTCGTAGATCTCGGTGCTGGTCGCGACGGTTGAGCGCGGGTTGGTCCCTGCGGTGCGCTGCTCGATGGCGATGGCTGGGGAAAGGCCCTCGATGTGCTCGACATCGGGTTTCTGCATGCGGTCGAGGAACTGGCGTGCGTAGGACGACAGGCTTTCGACGTATCTGCGCTGTCCTTCCGCGTAGAGTGTGTCGAATGCGAGGGATGACTTGCCCGACCCGCTTGGGCCGGTGATGACGACCAGTTTGTCTCTGGGAATCTTGACGTTGATGCCCTTGAGGTTATGCTGTCTGGCGCCTTTTATTGTTATGTGGCTGGGCATGATACCTGCTTGACCTGAAAAAACTTTTTTTTGTGCGGGAGATAATGTATTGTCGGGCAGTCAGTATGCAATAGGGATTATCTTCAAAAAATGCGAAAAGTTATTGGATGCGAATTGCGTGGAGTCGCTATTCGGGCTAGATTAAGCGATATTGGACGTGGTGGGCTCGTGTGCGAGATAAGGAATTCAGGACAGACGATGCTTTCATGGCAAAAGGCTAAAATCACCGAGGCCGCGCTTGACGGTCTGAGCAGGAAGAGAAGCATACCTCGTCCTATAAAGATG
>CAZANS010000306.1:0-3293 GCA_964486565.1 uncultured Victivallales bacterium | reverse complement strand
GTCCATCTTGATGTCACCCTTCTCGCCAGGCCATATTTCAGATGCCTGCACCCTGCGAGAGACATAGAGGTCGGTGGTTATGTATATGCCGAGTCGCGAGAGTGCAGCGAAGAAATAGTCAAGCTGGTCGAGCTTTTCCTGATTCGGCTTGTCTAAGGCATGGTCGCCGCCGATCCCCTCACTGTGCAATGAGAAAAGCTGCGACTCGTGGTGGTGAAGGCGAACCGTGTTGTAGCCGAGCCTGGCGAACCTGACGGCGAGTTTGTCCGCCTCATCATGGCTCATGTACTGTGCGCTGAAACTTAGATTCACCCCGTAGAATCTTTTCGGCTCTCCCGGGCTTCCCTCGAAGAAGAAATTGCCGTCCTCCGCCGCTCTGAGCCAGCCGTGTCTGCCTGCGGGCGCGTCGAGATGGCCCATCTTCGAGAAGTCCAGCACGGATCCCTCCTCAATCTCCAGATCGGGCTTGAAGGGCAGCCAGTCATTGCCAGCAATGATCTTCACAGGAGAGTCCGTTCGCGCCCTAATCCCCATTTCTGAGGACAACTCCATCGCGATGTCAAGTGTGTCGCCAGCGCTCCATCCCTGCACATCCCCGCCAGGGCCAATCCTAACTGAGAAAGTCGTCCCCTGCCACTGACGGTTGTCCTGCAGCAGCACAGGCGTGTCCACCGGGAAGCTTATCAAGATTTCTTCCTCCGATGCCAGGATAAGCCTAACCTCGCGGAACACCCCTGCATCCAGATTTGCCGAGCCTGGCACGGCAGGGAAAACTCCCTTGCGGGAGTTGGTTTCCCAACTGCCTCCTATCGCGGCCTTCAATGGCAACTCCAGCGTCACATACAGACTGTTCAGCTCAAGGTCGTCGAGAAACTTGAAAGAGTATGCGAGCTTCAGTCCGCCGCCATCCGTCTCGGAAACGGTCGAGACAAGCTCCACCTTGCCGCCTGAGGGCGCCGAGACAACGCTCCTCGCCTCCCCATGGGCGGCATCCGCCCCGTCGGGATGGGGGGTCACGGAACCTGCTCTCCAGCCCTTCTCGAAAATCCCGGGCCTCATCGAGAAAACAACCCTGCCGCCGTCGCTGAACTCCAGCGTTGAACTCCTGTCATGCGCAGCACTCCAGCCTGACATTCCACCCTCCGGCGTGCCGCGTATCTCAATTTGACAGGGCGAACGCTCTCCGGCAGGCATCCGAAAGACAGCATAAAACAGCATCACGGCAACAAAAAGGCTTCTAATCATGACATCATCGTCCGAATATCTTCTGGCTAATCCTGCTTGAATCTCGAGACAGTGACTTTTGGAATGCATTTTTTGTCGAGTATGTCTCCGGAATAAACCACGCGGATGGAGAATGATGGCGAGATGCTCCAGATCAATGATGCGTGCCCGCACTTCCTTCCTGTGTAGTCAACGTGGAACTTGGGCATGTTGGCGTTGATAAAAGCCTTGTCCTCTTCCGACAGCCTGAGGTTCTCAGCCAGAGTCAAGAAAGCTCTCGCTTTCTCGACTACCTGACAAACCTCGGCGTCAGTCAGTTTGTCAGCCGGAAGCAGATCCTTCATCGAACAACCCGAAAATGTCATCACCAAAACAAAAACAACACTGATGATCCCATAATGTTTCATTCATCCGACCCTTTCTTTCTTGCTTGCTTGCTTGCTTGCTTGGACTAACAGTCCTGACATTTGCATGCTCCACTCCAAAGCTATCCCCGAAAAAACCATGCAATGTTAATCCAAGCATTATAGCTCCTGAGCTGGAATTTTTCAAGTTGCCATGAGCCCTTCAATAATCCTAAATAAAGCAGTTGCCGCAGTGTGCCGTGGATCTATTCTTATTTTGAGTGACACTGTAGTAACTACTGCGAACTCAAAATGAGGATGGAGACATGGTGCAATGCGGCGAGCCGATCCCGCAGGGATCAAAGCCCGACGAATGTCGGGAGCGAAGCGGCACCCCGAAGGGTTAAATCTCAAAAAATCTTCTAACCAAAAAGGTGAAAGATCAGTTAGTCTTAAAGCGTTGTATACAAAAAGGAGCAAATTTTCAATCCGGCACGAGATTTTTTCTTGAAACGGTGCTATGTTTCGTCCTGTTGGGGGTGGACGGCACTGGGAGCTTAGTGAATATACCATTACTACCGGCAGCGGACTATGGCGGAAAAAATACTGATAATAGACGACGACCATTCACTTCTGAGGCTATCGCAGATGATACTCAGGAGAAAGGGCTATGACGCGGTGATAGCCATCTCCGCTGCGGAGGCCAGAAAGATCCTGCTCGGACAAGGCGGGGTGAATCTTGTCATATTGGACCTAATGATGCCCGAGGAGGGCGGTGCGGAATTCCTCGATTGGCTTGAGTCCCAGAGCGTTGGCTTGAAGGACATACCCGTGATCATAAATACTGCCAAGAACCTTACCGATGCCGAGATCAGGCATTTCACTGCCCGTTGCAGAAAGATTATCCTCAAGGGGATGAACTTCACCGAGATGCTTATCAGCGAGGTGGAGTCGGTACTGGGGTCAACTGGTGCCAAAGGTGCCACCGCATGATGTTCCTGCTCCGGGGGCCGCCCTCAGGGTGCGCACGGGGATAGTTTTAAACGGAAAAAATCGAAACAGAAAGGGTTTCCATGTCAATTCTTGATCAGTTAGTATCTCGCGCCAGGGGTGCCGGGAGGACTGTGGTCTTGCCGGAGGGACAGGATCCCAGAGTCGTCGCGGCCGCCTGCCGCATAGTGAAGGAAAAAATCGCCGAGGTAATCGTCGTCGGCACGGAAAAGGAGATCGGCGAGTCCTGCAGCGCCGCCGGGGTCTCATCGGGAAGCTTCAGCACGCTGGACCACCTGGCCTCAGACCTTTTTGAGGAATTCGCTGCAGAGTTCTGCGAGATACGCAAGAAGAAGAACATGACGATGGAGAAGGCCCGCATGTTCATGGAGAGCCGGATATTCTTCGGTGCGATGATGGTCAGGAAGGATAAGGCCCACGGTCTGGTGGCAGGAAGCATCGCCTCGACCGCCGATATGCTGAGAGCCGCATTCTCAGTGGTCGGCACAGCCGAGGGAATGGCCACAGGGAGCAGTTGCTTCGTCATGGATCTCGCCAGCCCAACGCCTGCAGGCGACAGCACTGTCCTTTACGCCGACTGCGGGGTCAACGCCAACCCTGATGCCGCCCAGCTTTCCGATATAGCGGTAGCCACGGCCGCGTCATGCCGCTCGCTACTCGGCGTGCAACCGAGGATAGCCTTCCTGTCCTTCTCCACAAAGGGCAGTGCCCAGG
>CAZANS010000305.1:0-3357 GCA_964486565.1 uncultured Victivallales bacterium | reverse complement strand
TTTCAGTACTTTGCCGAATCTCTTGCGAGAGCCGGGGAGAAATTCGGCAGCCCAGTGCGTTGGTATATAATGACAAGCAAGACAAACCACGCCGATACAGTTGGTTTTTTTGAGGACAACTCGTATTTCGGGCTGGACAGCGGGATGGTCTTTTTTTTCGTCCAGGGAACCATGCCGGCAATATCTTTCGACGGCAAGATGCTGCTGCAGTCGAAAAACGCTCTTGCTTTGGCGCCGAACGGGCATGGAGGCACTCTTCTGGCCTTGAAAGACTCAGGGGCCCTGCAGGACATGAGGAACCGCGGGATAGAGCATATCTCATACTTCCAGGTGGACAATCCTCTTGTATCCGTGGCTAATCCTCTTTTCATCGGCCTTCACGATATCGAGGCTTCCGAGATAAGCACTCGGGCGCTGGTAAAGACAGACCCCTTCGAGAAGCTCGGGAACTTCTGCATCGCCGACGGGAGGCTTACAATCATAGAATACAGCGACATGCCCGACGAGCTGGCCGAGTCAAGGGATTGTGCAGGAGAGCTGCATTTCCGCGTCGGCAGCCCGGCGATACACGTTCTCAGGCGCACATTTGTCGAGCGTTTGACCGAGAAGGGAGATTTTAGGCTGCCTTGGCATCGCGCGGACAAGAAAGTCCCCTTCATTGGACCCTCGGGCTCCTTGGTCAGCCCGGATAAACCGAATGCCGTCAAGCTGGAGACATTCATTTTCGATGCTATCCCGCTCGCGGAGAAATCAATTGTCCTCGAGGCCAGAAGGGAAAAAGAGTTCGCGCCAGTCAAGAACGCCCAAGGCAAGGACTCCGCCCAATCCTGCCGCTCCATGCTGATGGAGCGAGACGCCCAAAGATTGAAGATAGCAGGCGTGAGCGTCCCAAGGGATGCCAAAGGAGACTTGCTCGCCAAAATCGAGCTTTCGCCACGTCGCTTCATTGACGAAGAGGATGTAATCGAGTTCGTCAGAAACAACAATATACTTGTCAGTCACGGAGAGGAGGCTTACATCGAATGAAAAACAGGTTGCTGAAAATCAGCGTCAACGACATCATTGTCAACCCGCAGGAGCAGTCTGAAATGCTTGGCGCCGCATGCAGAAGACAGATCCCGATGAATGTCAAGGGCCTATGCCAGGTCGGCGATTCCCTGCTGCTGCATCTCGAGGAGTGCCTCGGCCCAGGCCGCCTGGATTATGTATTCGCGCCGCTTGAGTCTCTCAACACAGAGGAGATTGCCACAGAAATCGGGGTCAGGTTCTTCGCAGGCTTTTCCCTTGTCGCCGGCATTGATGTAAACAATGAGAAATGGGCCTTGTACTGCCATGATGAAAAAGACAATGACTGACCGGGGAAGAAATGCCTCTCTGTTGTTGACAGCCCTTGTGGCGCTGTCGAGGGTGTTGACCGGATGTGCCGTTCTTACTGTCGGTGACCCTGCCGGGACGAGTGTCGTGGGCGTAGGCCATGCCCACGAGAAACTGGCGGTCGGCATGAGCTACCAGCAGGTTCTGGACCTGCTCAAAACCCAGCCATCGAAAATCGAGGACGATGCAGCCATGTTCGTCTTGAGAGACGGTGAGCTGTGGGGCAAGTTCTCTTCTCCCGAACTTGAGTCTGGAGAGCTGGTTTTCTGGGGCACGGTCCAGAAGCTCCCTGACGGGTCAACAGTCAAGAGAACTTCCAGAGAGCAGGCGCTGACCGACCTTCTCGACAAACCCATAGTCATAGACATAGATATTGAGTCGAGGATAGGCTCCAGCACCAGAAAGGGTCATTGCTATTACGAGCAGTACGGTCCTGGCAGCATCCTGATAGAGGCGACCGAGAAGGGAGACCATGAACAAAAGATCTCGATGCTTATGGTCAACGGCAAGTATATACTTAAAAAAGGGCCGGTGCCCCACGGCGCGGAGCACAAATATATCTCCGGATATCTGGCTAACCTCCACCTGCTGCAGACTCTGATAAACAAAGGCATGAAGGAGTCAACCCCGTTGGAGAGCGGAACAAGGAATTTCAGCGTCGAGGACAAGGTTTCACCGCTCGAGATAAGCACTATGCTAAGGAAGCTTGTTGTCTATCCTGCCCCATGGTCGGCATCGGGGCACGTCAAGCCTCTCGATGAGGATGTCAACGGATTCTCTTTCGACATTCGCTTCGATGTGGAATGGCGCGGAGGTGGATCCATTGAAAGCCAGACGACAAGTTTTTCAGGCTTCTTCAGAAAGGACAGCAAGAGGTTCGGGGAAGATGTCTCCATGGGCGAGTGGGGGCAGTTCATAATTTTGCCGTCAGGGGATATCGAGCCGCTGAACCCACCGTTCGCCGCATTCGAGGATTTGAGAAAGAGCCGCCCTTAAGCTTGAATTGTTGTTGGTGAAGGTGTATTTGTACACTCTGAGAGGAACTGCGGATGAGACTTGGCATTTTCGGAGACATACATAATAACTTCGAGGCGTTGACTGCATCTTTCAAAGTGTTGGAGCATGCCGGCTGCGACCAGATTGTCTGCACCGGGGATATCGTGGGATATGGCGGCTCGCCCAGAGAATGTATAGACTTCGTCAGGAATCGCGATATCGTTTCCGTCCGCGGGAACCATGACCACTACACCACTCAATCCGGGTCTAGTTGGAATATACAGCCCTATGCCCAGACAGTGATAAAATGGATGCAGGACACTCTCGATGGGGACTACATCGAGTGGCTTGGCAGCCTGCCTTTCACCTATGAGACCGGGGGGGTCCAGATTGTGCATGCATCTCTCGAGGTCACAGATGGCTCGTCCTGGCCTTACGTCCTCGATGCACAGACTGCGATGTTCCACTTCTTCATGCAGACCTCCCGGTTCTGCTTCTACGGGCATACGCATATCCCTTTGCTGTTCACTGTCAGCCGCGGCCAGATAGTCTTCGAGCTTCTTTCAACCCGCCAGTTTGCCGGGATGCAGGCGGGCAGGTTCCTGCTGAACCCCGGATCAGTGGGGCAGCCGAGGGACTTCAATTCCAAGGCGTCTGTGAGCGTGTTCGACACCGAGACTCTGGAGATCGAGCTTTACCGCGTGGAGTACGATATCAAAAAGGCTCAGGAGCAGATAGTCGGAAACGGCCTGCCAACTCAGCTTGCCGAGAGACTTCATGCAGGCAGGTGAGTATTGCTCCCGGGCAATAAGACGCACTTTTCATTTTCGGTATTTCTCTATCAGTTTCCGGATCTCTGAATCTATGACCCGATCGGAGTCACGGTCGCGTTCATCAAGCACCGCTTCCAATTCCGACAGACTCTTCTCGACCTCTTGGAGCCTGACCCTCTGACGCTCAATATCCCCTTTATGCAGATCGCAAAGC
>CAZANS010000304.1:0-3361 GCA_964486565.1 uncultured Victivallales bacterium | reverse complement strand
AGCATGATCGCCCCTAATCCCAGGGAAGCAATTCCAGGTCTTGTTTTTCTCATTTTACCTTCTTAAATTGCAGAATTAATGAAAATGCTGCTCCTGATATAGTACTGCCGGTTTTTACGCTTAATGCCGCGTGTTCGTTTGATTCTCGTCAATTACGGAGAAAAAAAGAAGGTCTTAATGGCTCCTGTATCCCGCCCGGCGGATGTTCCGGGATTAAAGCAAACTTACCGATACTAGGTTCCGTGGGCTGACAGAAAATTTTTCTCACTCGCCTGTCCTAAAGAAAACAAGGCGCCTCCCCCGATCATAGAGGGTACGGCGCCCGGACCGTGAACGACCACAGTCAGCTACATTTTAACCGATTTTATACAGAAATGCCACCTCCGATTTGCCTGCGAACCATGTCCATTATGTGGAGAAATCCATCCCTTAAAAATTCATAGCTATCCCTGGCGCAACTACCGAGATCCGATAAATCAGGAAAAGATCTGGATTAAGGTAGTAACAGGCCTCTGTTTGATCTCTAAGACCGCGGGAGCTCAATACACCCACCGTCTGTTGCCCGACTTTATAATTCCGTACTGTACTATTCGCTTTGACCAAGTGGTAAGTGCTGAGCAGGAAAGGCAAAAAGGGGCTACCTTTGAACGATGCTGTGAGATACTAGGCTGTGTTGATATGCGCACAGTGAAGAAACATCTACGGAGAATTGAGCAAACGGCTAAAGAGGCGAGCCTGTTCATGGCCGTTGATCTTGCATCCGCACCACAGCTGGGACGGTTACCAGAGCAGGAGTGTGAACAATCACCGTTTGAGCGTTGTGTCGTTTTCCATTACGCGGTACTTGAAGCCTGCCGGCGTGGAGGAGATTCAACGCGCTTGCCGAATCTGCGGCAAGTCTTGCAGACGGAGCTGTGGAAGAGCCGTAGAAAGATTTCATTGAGTTATGCCTCACGACCTGCCCGTCCACCGTGATAGTTTGTCTCCAGCACGATGGAGGAGGACATATGAAAGAGATTGACTGGACAAATATTGGGGAGAAAGAACTCGAGGCATTCAACCGCCGTCTGGCATTGGTCGAGACATTGCTCGACGATGCAATTGACGAAGCAGAGCGGCTTACCGTGCGTGACAGGTATCGGGACGAACACGGTGTAAGTGAACGGACTATTCGTAATTATCTGAAGCGTTATCGGGAACAGGGTGCGAGGGGGCTTGTGTTTTATCAGCGTACCACGCCGCCGTCGGTACGGATTCATGACAAGAGTCTACGGGCAAAGATTCTTGAGCTTATTGAACAGCGGCCGAGCAGGACTGTACCGCAGCTACGGCGGATTCTTATGAAAGCCCCTGACTTCACTTCTGCAATTGAGCAGATTTCAGATCGCACGATCTACCGTTTCTTACATGAGCATGGCCTCACGCAAAGGGTGCGTATGGCAAAGCTCGCCGCGGGAGGACGCAGGGCCTACCATCAGTTTGAGGCCGGCGCCTCCATGCAGCTTGTTCAAGGGGATGCCCGCGATGGTATCTGGCTGCCGAAGGGCCCCGGGGACGAGAGAGTACGTAAGACCTATCTTTTTGCCTGGGTAGATGATTACTCTCGCCGAATCCTCCATGCCCAGTACTTCTGGGATGAAAAGCTTCCCTGTATGGAGGAGACCTTCAAGACGATGGTGCTGCGTTGGGGTATCCCGCAGAAGCTGTATTTGGACAATGGCCGGGTTTATATCGCCTTACAGTTCGCACGTATTCTTGCGGAATTGAAGGTCAAGAAAATCCATCATGGTCCTTATAAAGCTTGGTGTAAAGGCAAAGTGGAATCTGTTATGAAGACCTTCAAACGCGAGTTTCAGGGCGAAGCCCAACTTGCAGGCTTCCAGACCTTAGAAGAACTGAATACCGCCTTGTGGGCCTGGATTGATGTCGAATACAACCGCAGAAACCATTCTACCACGGGACAGCCTCCGGAAAAAAGATTTCTCCAGGGATTGCCGGAAGATCATCGCCGAGTTCAAGATCTTGAATGGTTTGAAGCTTTATTTTTGCATCAGGAAACCCGCACGGTGAGTAAGTACGGTGTAATTAAGCTCCGGGGGAATCAATACCACACCACGGTACGCCATGGTACAGTCATCGAGGTTCGCTACAAACCGTTCGATCTACGCACAGTAGTGCGGTTTGAGAACGGAAAGCCGGTCGAGACGCTGGGACTGAAAAAACTGGTGAACGAAGCATTGCCCTGGATACCTGAAGAGCGGCACGCTTCAGAACGTAAGGTCTCCGCCGAAGCCGCCGGGTACTTCGCTGCTCTTCGCAGACGACAGGCAGAGCTTACCGCTTCGACAGAGGGCCCGCGGTACAGCAAGCTGAAAGGAGAGTCCCGTTCATGAAAGAGGTAATCTTAAACCACTACGGATTCTCGAATCTTCCTTTCGGCAAAGATATAGCGCCTGCTGACGTCTTTCCCACCGATGGAATTACCCAGGCTGCCGCTATGATTGAACTTGGCATTGAAAGCGAGGATGTCATTCTTATTTCAGGACCTATCGGGTGCGGAAAGTCTCTTGCTTTGCGGAATGCGGCACAGCAGATCGATACCAATCGCTACCAACCGATCTAACTGCGCGGAAATCTCATGCAGGCCGCGGAGCTTTTTAAACTGATACTTCGGGGAATGAATATTGACCCTCCGCATTCAATCCAGAAGGTGAAGATCGCGTTTTTCTCCGCCGTTGCCGAAGCTTCGCGCAAGCCGGTGGTAGTTATCGATGATGCCCAGGATGCATCGCCGGATGCCCTGCTGTCGCTTAAGACAATGACGAATTTCGACTCCGACTCCAAGAACCGTATTACCTTCATCCTTGCCGGGCAGCCGGAGTTGTGCACCATTCTCGGCTATTCCCACTTTGATTCCCTGCGGGCGCGTATTCGCTTGTCGCATCATTTAAACGGAATGAGCCTTGAGGAGACCTGTGCCTATATCGACCATGGACTGAAGATTGTCCGTCGGCAGGAAAAGCTGTTTTCCGACAATGCTACAATGGAAATCTTCAAGCGTACCAACGGCATTGCGCGGCGTATCAACGCGCTGTGCTATAAAGCGATTGTAAACGGAGCCATTGAACAAAAAAACATCATCGACACTGGGGACCTCCCCCAGGAGAAGGTATGATTTATATTCTTTAGTTTTTGTTCTTCGCCAGGAACTTCCTCAGGTTTACCTGCGGAAGTTCCATCAGTTAAGTCGAGGTATCTATGCCTAGCAAGGCGGGGAAATATCTGCTGGCGGGGAACATTATACTCAAATAAAATTCTAAAGAAATAAAAATATTTGATTTTTAAATATATACAATTCTGT
>CAZANS010000303.1:0-3369 GCA_964486565.1 uncultured Victivallales bacterium | reverse complement strand
GCATCAGGGCCACTTTCGAGGCGCGGGGTTACACGGCATGGGATCCTACCAGCCCGGCCTTCATCAAGCGCGAGGATTCCGGGGCCACTCTCTGCATTCCCACGGCGTTCTGCTCGTACACTGGCGAGGCACTGGACAAGAAGACACCGCTGATGCGCTCGATACAGGCGGTATCTGAGCAGGCGGCGCGTTTCCTGAGATGTTTCGGCGAGAAGCCTGCCGGCAGGATAGTCCCTACGCTGGGTGCCGAGCAGGAGTATTTCCTGATTGACAAGGCGATGTATCTTGCCCGTCCCGACCTGATCCAGACCGGCAGGACTCTGTTCGGGAACGTGCCCCCTAAACACCAGCAGTTGGAGGATCACTACTTCGGCTCGATCAAGACGCGCATACTCAATTTCATGACAGATGTTGACCACCAGCTATGGAAGCTTGGGATACCCGCGAAGACGCGGCACAACGAGGTTGCCCCTGCACAGTTCGAGATCGCGCCGATGTTCGAGGAGCTGAATCTGGCGGTGGACCACAACATGATGGTCATGGAGGTTTTGAGGAAGGTCGCCGACAAGCACGGGCTGGCATGTCTTCTGCACGAGAAGCCGTTTGCGGGGATCAACGGTTCGGGCAAGCACAACAACTGGTCCATCAACCCTCCCGGGGACAACCTTCTCAATCCCGGCGAGGACGCCCGCAGCGACGCGCGCTTCCTTGCATTCCTCTGCGCCGTGGTAAAGGCGGTGGACACCCATGCCGACCTGCTGCGCGCATCGGTGGCAGGCGCGGGCAACGACCACAGGCTCGGTGCCCATGAGGCCCCGCCGGCGATAATCTCGATCTATCTCGGGGAGCAGTTGACCGAGGTCCTCGAGGGCATAGGGAAGGGGAATGCGAGGTCAAGCGGCCCGAAGGGCTTCATGCAGATCGGAGTGGACACCCTTCCCGTGATGCCTCTCGACTCGACCGACCGCAACCGTACAAGCCCAATGGCATTCACCGGAAACAAGTTCGAGTTCAGGGCCGTCGGCTCCAACCATTCATGCGCCGGCCCCAACATCATCCTCAACACCATCGTCGCGGAGGCCCTCGACTATATTTGCACAAGACTTGAGAAAGTCCCCAAGGCATTGTTCCTCAAGGAGCTCCAGAAGCTGCTCGCGGACATCATATCGAAGCACAAGCGCGTGATATTCAACGGCGACAACTACTCGCAGGCATGGATCGAGGAGGCGCGCAGGCGCGGTCTGCCGAACCTGACTAAGACACCGGAAGCCCTCGATGCTGTGCTCTCAGACAAGGCAGTGAGGCTCTTCACGAAATACAAGGTCCTCAGCCAGGTCGAGCTGCGTTCACGCCATGAAGTATATCTCAAGAACTACCAAGCGGTGGTGAGGATCGAGGGCGAGCTCGCCGCGGACATCGCAAACAGAATGATCTTCCCCGTCGCCGTCAAGCAGCAGAAGCTGCTCTCCGACACACTCCTGAAACTCAAGGAACTCAGAATCAAATACGGCCAGCCACCCATGGAGAAACGCCTGAAAAAACTAGGCATGCTGGTCAAAAACCTCTCAGACTCGATCGAGGACATGGCCGCCGCACTCTCGGACAACTCCACCGACGACATCATAGCCGTGATGGCGGATATCAGGGAGGCTGTTGACGGTCTCGAGAAAGAGGTGGACGACAACCTCTGGCCACTGCCGACATACGGAGAGATGCTGTTCATCTATTGAGGCAATTGGGCAATTGGGGTCAACCCTGGGGTGTTAAAAACTTGCCGTATTTTTGAGTATTTCTGGAAATAACTTTACCAATGATTTTTTGAAACTTGCTTTTTTGAGGCTAAAAGCTCTTTCCCTTTTCGAGAAAAAGCTCTCCCCTATATTTTGCCTGAGCCAATCGTCCACATCTTTCGCCGACACGCTTTCCATCGCGCTCTTCACTTCCGCTTCATCGAGTTTTCCGGTAAACACTGGTATAGCCAGCACCGCTCTTCCTATCTCTGAAAAAGCAATTTTTATTGGGGAATTATTGCTAATTAGCAAGGAAAGTTTTTAACACCCCAGGTTTGACCCCGATTCTGCCTTGCCCTATGTCAGCAGCAAGAGCAAGGAGAGGGATATGAGCACCAAGCCTATTGCGATCTTGGAAGGCACGACGTTTTTTTTGCTCCATTCGACCAGGGCGGGAGTTGAGATGCCTTTGAATGTGGCGGCGAAGACTACGATAAGCGGTATGATGAACGCGATGTTGTATGCTATGAGCAGGGCTGCCGCCCTGAGGTTGCCTGCGCGTGAGAGCATCATCAGCACTGGCAGGTATACCTGCCCTGTGCACACGCTCTCGACCAAGGTGACCAGTGTTCCCGCGAGGAGAGCACCGGGGATCGCATGCCTGGCTGCAAGGCCTTTTTTCATCGCCGACCTCGCGGCCGCCTTGAGCTTTTCCGGTAGCTGGAGTACGACATCCTCGGCATCTTTGCTTTTGGAGTATCTCCAAGCGTCCCTGAAGGAGAGCGCTGCAAGCACCGCCAGCAGCGTCGCCATGGCGTACTGCATGATGGACTGGAAGATCCAGAGTCCGTGGAACAACCTGATTATCCCCGTGAGCCCGAATCCCAGCGCGAGGTAGGTCAGGAAGCTCGCCAGACAATATGCGCAGCCTGCGGCGAGGAGTATTCTCCCTTTTATCCCCGACACGGACATCAGGCTGACGAGGAATACCAGCGTGGAGAACACGCAGGGGTTGACGCCGTCCGCGAGCCCTGCGGCAAGGACTGCGGCAAGAGTGAATTTGCCAAGGCGGGACTCTGTCTGGGATTGTCCTGTCACACCGGCCTCGTCTTCCATTGAAGCCTCATCGGGAGCCGCGCCGATGTTTTCGGAAACTGCACGCAGAAGCCCTTCCTCGATCTCGCCGTAGCCGTTGAGGAATACTTTCCGGTTGACCACCATGGTCACAGGCTCGTCCTCGGTGATGCCGAACCTCTCCTGATAGGCGACGAGGGCGGGGACGTTCTCCACGATGCCGAAGTCAATCCTATGGATGACGAAGCTGCCGCGAAGCTCCTCCTCCAGGTGCGGGATGACAAGGTTCTCCACCTTGCGGCACTCGCCGCAGCCGCCGGCGAAAAAAAACTCTATCAGGACCTTCGGGCCGTATTCAGGGGTGTCGGCGCATACTCCGGGAATGGAGATAGACAACAACCCAATAAGCAATAGCTCTTTAAATTTCCCTTTCATGCGGTAATATATTCATGGTGCGAGTTTTGTAAAGCGAAAATTTTTTATCCGTGAGGGAATGTGCTGAGGAGTCTAGAGCCAGTTTCAAAACTCCGCGTGAACCGCGTTGGGAGCGCATGCTGTGCCTCCG
>CAZANS010000302.1:0-3380 GCA_964486565.1 uncultured Victivallales bacterium | reverse complement strand
TGCGGCAACTGCTTTATTTAGGTTTTATGGACCTCTTTGAGCACTGCCATCTCGGTCTCGTCCCTTCTGATGTTGTTCAGCCTGGATACGGCCGTTTCTCGGCCGAGGGGGACCGCCACGTCCTCGCCGCCTGATATGACCACCGCGTCCGCGGAGTCGAGGATCGCTGGAATCTTGTCCCCCATCCCGGGTCGTATGGCCACCACTCTTCCACCTGCACGGAGAATCGCCAGATCATAGGGGATCCTCATGTATTGGAGGTATGCGGGCCAGCGGTCGGACATGGTGAGAGCTATGGTCACGCCGCGTTTTGGCCTTCCGAAGCGTGCCACGATCATGGCGGGCAGGAAGATGAGCATCAACGGCAGGCAGAGCAGAGCGCACAAGAACAGCAGATGATCCTCGCGAACCCTCATCGGACACGCCCCAGCGAACTCATCTCGCGCCAAATGTCATTGACCATCGCTGTTGTCGCTTTTACCTGCGCCGGTGACAAGCAACTCGGGCGATACCTTGCCGTGCTTCAGGAATACCGCCAGAGGATAGAGCAGACCCAGCAACGGCAGGGGGTCTCGCTTCTTGAAAAGCTCGTTCACGGCACCCTTGTTCGTGTCAAGCACTCCTTTCACGGCCTTCAGCCTGCCCAAGGGGTTCAAGGCAGATGAGAGCATGTCGCTGAAATTGTCCAGGGCTTTGAAGTGATCTTTTCTGGCAAGCAAATCCTTCTCGAAGGTTTTGAGTGCGATCCCCAGCTCGCCACGGGTGTTCTTGGCTTCGACAAACTCCTGCAGCATCAGCAAGCTCATCAGGCATGGGTTGAATGTCTTGATATGTTTGTTTCCTGGAGGTGCTGGGTCAACATGCCCGTCAACGGCAAGCCGGAAGAGCATGTATGGATAGTCCCATCCCGACTCGATGGACTGGCCGAGCCCGCCCCAAAACCTCGGGTTGACCTCGATCAGGAGAGGAGGTTTGACCCCGTCCCATCTGAAGTCTATCTCAGCCACCCCATGCCAGCCGGCAAGCCCGAGCAGCCTTGATCCTATGGCCTCGATCTCTGTGGCGTCTACCGTCTCCCTCAAGGCTCCCATGCCTGTCTTTTTAGGGTAGTCCAGGATGTTGTGGTACGTCATGCTTGCGCGGGGCTCGCCGTGGTCGAAGAGGAATGTTGCGCAGAAGTCCTCGCCCGGGACGGCCTCCTGCAGAATGGCGATGTCCTTGCCCGTGAGCTTGAAGCGCACGATGTCTTCCTCGAGCTTTGATACTGCCTCATCCGCGGAGAGGACTTTGTGCAGTCCTATGGCGGCGTTGCTGTCGGTTATCTTCAGGAATGCGGGGAACTTGAAGCCCTCCGCCTCTTTCTTAAGCTGCCCGACGTTGCCGACAACCTTTGTCAAAGGGGTGTTTATCTTGTTTTCGGCACAGAATCTTGAGAGCGAGGCCTTGTTGCCGAGGAGCTTGATCATGTCGTATGGGGGCAGTGCGAGTTTCGCAATGCCGTCGAAGCGGGATATATTCTCTGCAACTACGAAGCTGTCGGTATGTATGGGCATGAGCACGAGGTCGGTGTCGTCCCGGTTGTATTTCTTGCAGACCTTGACAAGCTGGTCAACGAACTCCTTCGGACGTCTGTCGGGGTCGGGATATGTGAAGAACCCTTTTGAGTGCAGCGAGAAGTTGCTTGCAGTCACCGGCAGGTTGTCCCCTGTTATCACCTGCACTCCTTTAGCGCCCAGCGCACGGGTTGCAGCCACGGCGTTCCACGAGCGCCCGAAGGTTATTACGCATACCTTACGCCTCTTGCCTGAATCACTTTTCCCCATCCGCTTTGCCTTTCTTTCTTCGAGTTATGATTTTATTGTCGGGTTCCTTCTTTTTCATAAAGCGCAGTATGATATCTCTGATCTTGTCTGACTTGATCGGCTTGGCCAAGTAGTCGTCCATGCCGGCGCTGAGGCAGATCTCGCGGTCGCCCTTCATGGCGTTGGCCGTCATCGCGACGATATGGATTTTCGGGTCAGGCATCTGCGAGCCCGGGTCACGGATGACCTTCGTTGCCTCAAACCCGTCCATTATCGGCATCTGGCAGTCCATAAAGACTATATCGTATTTGTTTTGGCGCAATGCATTCAGGGCCTCGGCCCCGTTATGGACTGAATCCGTGTCTATGCCGAGTTTTTTCCTCAAAAGTGCTACAGCGACCTGCCTGTTGACAGGGTTGTCCTCGGCGACAAGTATCTTCAGGCTTCCGAAATCCATTTTTTTGTCTTTCGTGCTTTTGGCCGATGCTTTCGTGGTTTTGCCTGTTGACGCAGAATCTATATCCAGTGGCAGCGTGAACCAGAAGGAGGAGCCCTTGCCCTCCTTGCTTGAGAACCCGATATTCCCTTTCATCATCTCGACAAGCTGCTTGCAGATTGCCAGTCCCAGCCCTGTGCCCCCATACTTCCTGGTAGTCGTCCGGTCGAGTTGTGAGAACGAACGGAAAAGCTGATCCCGCCTATCGGGCGGAATTCCTATCCCTGTGTCGCTCACGCTGAAACGCAATGTGACTTTGTTCTCTTCTTTATCCTCAAGCTCCACCCTGACCTCTATATCGCCCGACTCGGTGAACTTCAGAGCATTGCTGAGCAGATTAAGAAGAACCTGCCCTGTCCGGCGCGGGTCGCCCTTCAAAAATGGAGGGATCTCGTCGGATATCCATAGCTTGAACTCGATATTGCTCTCCCCCGCCTTCAACGAGACGATCCTGGATACTTCCTCGACGAGATTGCGAATCTCGAATCCCATGGTCTCGATGTCCATTTTCCCGGCCTCGATCTTTGAGAAGTCGAGTATGTCGTTGGTGAGCGAGAGCAATTGTTCAGCGCAAATACTTACCGTGTCCGCATACTGTTTCTGTTCCTGGTTCAGAGGCGTGTCCAGCAGCAGCTCGGCCATGCCTATTACCCCGTTCATAGGTGTTCTTATCTCGTGGCTGACGTTTGCGAGGAACTCGCTCTTGGCCTTCGTGCCGGCCTCGGCCAGCTCCCGGCTTTGACGGAGCGATTTCTCGATCTCCCTCCTCTTGCGGATGTTCACAAGCATCTTCGAGAAGACCGTCAGGAGTTTTTCCTCGGTGTCCGAGTATGAGTGTTTTTTGTTTGCTGACAGATATACCACGAATCCGCAGCATGTCTCCATATACAGCATTGGCACGGCTATAAGGCTTTTGACATTCATTTTTTTCAGGAATGCGCATGATCCCGGCAAGCTTGATTCAGTCGCATCATCTATTCTGATTGCATCGCCGCCTGAGTGAGTTTTGTGCCACTCAGGAATGAACCATTCGGACATGAGCCTTGGTTGCTCTTCAAGACATGGCCACTCATGAGTTTTGA
>CAZANS010000301.1:0-3393 GCA_964486565.1 uncultured Victivallales bacterium | reverse complement strand
CCCCGAAAGAGGCGGAAGGACTCTTCAAGGAAGCAGAGGAAGACGCGAAACGCCATATGGAGTTCTATAAGAAGATTGGAGAGATCATGTGATTCTCCGGAATCCCCGGGAATGACTTTTTGATATGGACAGCAAGCACACAAGCGGTGCACGGCGCAAAGACTACGTGTCACATATGGCCATAGGGCTATTCTTCCTCATGGTGGTCTTTCAGGCTCTGCTTGTGGTCTGGCTGCCTGCGAGGCTCAGCTCGGAGAAGTTATGGGACCGCCAGGTGGCACTGCAGGAGATGATAGACGTGCAGGACTTTCTACGCAGATACATCCGCGGCGTGGTCAAGTACGAGGACAAATGGCAGGAGGGCGAGGCCTTCCTTGCGATGCAGGCACTGGATGTCTATGCCAAGTATATCCGGACATACGAGGAGGAGATGACCCGCGAGCAGATACACGAGATCCGCGCCAATCTAAGCAAGTTCGAGTCGCACTACAAGAGCTGGGAGTCGGGGAAGTACCATATCCGCTTCGAGGAGATAGAGATCGAGCCGATTCTCCAGAAGCAGCTTCAGGAATATCGCGACTGGGAGGCAGAGCATGGCTCGGAAAGGTATCCCTGAACTAAAGTCGCTTGTGGCAAAATTCGGCTCGATCAGGGTAGCCGTGGTGGGCGACCTGATACTTGACGTGTACCTTTGGGGAGGAGCCACACGGCTGTCGCAGGAGGCTCCCGTGCCAGTGCTTCAGGTGGCCAGGAGGACCGAGAGGCTCGGCGGCGCCGCGAATGTCATGTGCAACATCGTAACTTTGGGCGCCAAAGCGCTGGCATTCGGTGTCACCGGCGCGGATGCCAATGCCGCCAGACTCAAACAGATCATGGAAGAATATGGAATAGACCATGCGTCCGTCATCGACGACCCCTCACGCATCACCACGGAAAAACAACGAGTGATCGCCGGCTCGCAGCAACTCCTCAGAATTGACCATGAGATCGAGCAGGACATATCGCCTAAGACATCCGCGGCAATTGTCAAGAACATCAAGACAAGAATAGCAAAAAAAGAGATTGACGCGGTAATCCTCGAGGACTACGCAAAGGGCACCCTAGGGCAAAAGATGGCCGGCGACATCAGCAAGGCCGCAATGGATGCCGGCCTGCTTGTCGGGCTCGATCCACATCCGGCACACCCGCTGCAAGTCAGCAACATCACCCTCATGACCCCGAACAAGGCCGAGGCCTACGGCTTGGCGGGCATCTACCAGACCCCGCTCAAGAGCGAGCGCGAAGAAAACAAGCGCCTCGAGCAGGTCGCCGAAAAAATAAGGGATAAGTGGAACCCGGAATACCTCCTGATAACCCTGGGGGCTAAGGGGATGGCACTCTTCGAAAGGGGCAAATCATCTGTCGTCATACCCACACGTGCCCGCGAGGTCTTCGATGTCTCAGGCGCAGGGGACACAGTGATCGCAGCCTTCTCGCTTGCGATCCTCGCAGGCGCCTGCGGCCGCGAGGCCGCCGATATCGCAAACCATGCCGCCGGCGTCGTAGTCGGAAAAATCGGCACAGCACACGTGTCCCGCGAGGAACTCCTCGAAAGCTTTTGAAAAAGACTTCGCCTGCGACCAGCAAAAAAATCATTCCCTATCCTAGCCAAAAACGTCACATCTGTCTGCCGCGTTTATCATAGCTTTTACAAAAAAAAAGCCTGCATCTCTTCATGGCAGAACACCAGCATGTAAAACAGGGAATGGTGATGGCATCATCGAATATAAAGACGATAAAAAACAACCCGGTGAAAATTCTGCCTCTTTATGCTAAACTCGACTGACAGCAAGCTTACTTTCCCCACAAAAGCTCGCTATCCATTTGTTTCCCCCTGTTTAAAGAGCAACTCGCCTGGATGACGTGAGACTACTTCAGCTCCCCACAGACCAGCGACACGTTCACGCCGCCGAAGGCGAATGAGTTCTTGATGAATCGCCTGACGTTGGCGCCCTGTGGTTTTTTCAGGTGGGAGATTCCCGAGCAGTCATCTGCGGGTTTGTCGAGGTTCAAGCCGGGGATCAGTGTGTTGTTCTTCATCATCGTGAGGGCTGCGATAAGCTCTATCGCCCCGGAGGCGCCAAGGGTGTGGCCTATGTAGCCTTTCAGACTGCTTACCGGCACCTTTGAGCCGAACACGTTTGCGATCGAGAGAGCCTCCGCGGCATCGCCCTGGAGTGTCCCGGTGGCATGCGCGCAGACATAGTCTATCTCCTCGGGCGCGGTTTCCGCGTCGGCCAGTGCACCGCGCATGCACCGTGTCATGGAATCCGAGTCGGACTGGCTGAGGTGGTCCGCGCTGCACAAGGAGCTGTAGCCCAGGATCTCGGCGATGATTGTCGCCGACCTGGCGACGGCATGCTCGAGGCTCTCGAGCACCAGTATCCCCGCCCCCTCGCCACATACCAGCCCGTCACGACGCGAGTCGAAGGGCCTCGGTGTCTCGGAGGGTGAGTCGTTGAAACCTGTGGAGGTGGCGTACAACAGATCGAATATCCCCGTCACCGTCGGATGGATCTCCTCAGCCCCGCCGCAAAGCACGACATCCTGCCTGCCGGATCTGATAAGATCGTAGCCAGTGCACACCGCCTGCAGACCCGACGCGCAGGCCGCCGAAGTCGCCATCTGAACTCCCGACAGCCCCAGGTGCTGCGACAGATTCGCGCTCACCGAATGCGCCATGCACTTGAAGAACATCATCGAGGTGAGCTTGGAGAAGTCCTTCTCGGGAAGCACCAGCTCATAGGCCTCGTTTATCACCTTCGCGCTGCCCATCGTCGAGCCAGTGACACAGCCGCAACGCCCGTCCCCAATAGAAGCCTTGTCAAGACCAGCCTCGGAAAAGGCCTCGTCCGCCGCCTGCGCCGCCATTATGCTCATCGGACTCATCGAGCGCCGGACCTTCCTCGGTATCTCTCCCTCGCCGCGAATCTCGCAAGGCGCCGCAACAAGGCTCCTCAAACCCTCGTACTCGCTCCAGAAAGGCATGCGACGCACCGCGCTGCGCCCATCAAGAAAAGACTTGAAAAGCGTTCCCGATCCATAACCAAAAGGCGTGACACAACCCAGCCCGGTAATTACAACTCTAGGTATTTCTATCATCCCCCTAATCTAGCCCATACTGCACCATTTGCAATCCCGGGGAAAAAGAAAAGCCCCAAGCAAATAACCCGAATCAACGCAATAGGGAATATAAACACGGCACCAAAGATCCCCATCATCTACTCAGGATCCGCGCCAGTGGATTCTGAGTTAGCATGAATGGACTTATTGGAAATACGCTTATATATTTCCCTTCCTATCCTAAGAGCCAGTTTCAAAACTCCGCGTGAACCGCGTTGGGAGCGCAGGCGC
>CAZANS010000300.1:1215-3421 GCA_964486565.1 uncultured Victivallales bacterium | reverse complement strand
GGTACCTCGACAACCTCCGCTGCGAATCCGACAAGGCACTTAGCTACATCCACTATCTCAAGGGAGACAAGGACAGCGCACTAAGACTTGCCGAGTCAGTTCTGAAATACGATCCGATGGAAAGGAAATACCATCAAAATGGTGAGCCTAACACCTACACGCGCATGCTCTTCTGCTATAATCGCGGGAGGTTTTACGCCCCCCCCCGAGGAACTGGACTTCTTCAAGGGCAAGCTACTTCTCGCTGTCCAGATCGGAGAGTTCTACTACCTCCAGGAGGAATGGGGTAAGTGCTACCGTGTCAGGAGGCACATATATGACGGCAAATACGGCAGACTTGACCGACAACAGCAGGCAATCATGCTATATCGCCTAGCCGACGTTAAAGTATGGCTGGACGAAGACCAGAGGGCGGGAATCCCCGTCCTCGAGCCTTTTGCGAAAGGTGAATTCAAAGGAACATACATATACCCCATAGCTCTTTACGGCCTCGCTACGCTTGAGGGGCAGTTCATGGACGAAAAAGATGCCATGCTGAAAACCATCGGATACTGCCAAGAGGCATTGAAACACGTCAAGGATACCCGAGGCGACCTGGCGGACAAGCTGAAGTATTTTATCGCCGGAAGATACCATTACAGCCTCTACAATGTCTTCGGGGATAAGGATGCCCTGAGAAAAGCAAACACGCTTTACGCAGAGATAGCCAAAAACGAGAAGAGCAAGTGGCGCAAGCTTTGTCTTGAGAAACTGGCATTGATCAATGACGAGAAGGCAAAATGGTGAGAGGATCAACAGGAAAGTTTAACCCAAAATTACGGAGGCAGAGAGGATGACAAACTCGCAAAAGAAATCAATGTTGGGGCTGACGCTGCTTGCGGCGGCATTTTCGCTGGTGATTTTCGCCGGGGACACGGTCTCGCTGCGGGTAACAAGAACCAAGTCCAGCGAGCACGGCAAATGGGATCCGGTCGGCGAGGATCCCGCGGAGAGGCATATCAACGTCAGTGCCGACGGAGCCGAGGTTAAACTCATCCCGAAAACCGTCAAAACAATTACTAACATCGGGTGTGCCGACATCAGGACCGACCCTGACTCAAGCGCGGCCTGCAACACCACATGCACCATCGAGGGAGCCGATACACACCATAAACTCCACCGAAGAGGAAAATATACAATCAAAGGAGAAGGCACCGGCGGAGACGGAGACGGAGGCGAACTGGTCTGGAACGCATCGGGAAGGACCACGGATTATGATGTTAGATTGGAATATATGGGAGATGAGCCTATTAAAACAGCGCATTTCGATACTTTGACGAAAGCAAGACTTATTATTGAAGGAGATTTGCAAGGGAATAAGATCAAGCTTGTCGGGGATGGTGTGAAAACAACTGACCCTGACAGGGAGTATACCGCAAGCGCAGAGTTCACATTTACTCCGACAAGAATCAGTGCGGCGCGTGACGACCTCTCAATCAGCGCTGTCGAGGTGGGGAATGAAGGAAATGTCTGGGACAAGTTAACATTGATGTCGTATCTTTTTTACAAACCGGTCGCTCAGCCATGCCTTAAGCAGCGCAAGGACACGAATGCGGTATGCGAGAAATGCCCGGAACCTGCTGACCTTGTGAATCATGCCAGCGACAAGCCGCACCCAGACGACTATAACGAAATCCCCAAATGCAAGCACTGCAACAAAAACTGCACAAGAGCTGTAGTGGTAACCATGGGGAAAAAGAACAGCCAGGACGAGGTATTCCATCCTGCATGTAATACATTAACAAAAAATCATGGAGTTGGAATATTCCCTTACGAACTCGATTATCTAACAATAATTCAGGGGACAAAGCAGGAATTAGCGCAGAAAGTCTATACAGAATTGAAAACTGCAAAAAAATTATATGGAGGAAAGCCTGGACATTCTGTGTTGATTTGGGGAATAGCGATGAACACATGGGAAGGCACTATTCACGAAAAGCCGCAATTTAAGTACAGTGATCCGGCGGATCCTGCCCCGTTGAAGGACGATGAATTTGACGCGGCGATAAATGCTGTTTATAAATAATCAAAAAGGTGTTTCAATGAAGGATAGACTTCTTATTACTGTTTTTTTGTTCAGCTCGCTCTTCTTGTTTTCCCAGGACACTCCACCCGACTGGAAACGGAAATTTCCGCCTCGCCTTTATATCAACGAGATATGTATTCG
>CAZANS010000300.1:0-1115 GCA_964486565.1 uncultured Victivallales bacterium | reverse complement strand
TTTCGGTTCTTTTTATCTCTATGTCGATCCTGCTGGCTACAACCAGAGCATAGACTCGAAAAACGGCTGGGAAAGCACTGTTTTTGAGCTTTGTTATGACAGAGACTTCAAGCATCCTGTAATAAAAAATTCTTCCGGTGTCAAATTCAAATGGTGGACAGATTGGTATTTTTATATCGGTCTATCATTTGAAGACGCATTGTATCTCTCAGGGAAGAAACTGTATTGCCGAGCAGGGCGCAAACATAAAGATGACACCGTGCTGTGGAGCGCCACGAAGGAATTCGTGATGCCGGATTTTGCTGATTGGAGCTTTGCAGAAAGTAATTTCGGTGGTTTAACTTTATGTGACATTTCCAAATCAGCCTGCGAGATAAATCATCTTGATGACGCGGAATATTTGAAGAAGGTTAATGTGCTCGTTTCGCGGTTGAAGAATGTTGTCAACGCCATAGGGGTATTTGACGTTTATAGTTTTCGCGAGACACTCGAGAAGGGCGGCAAGATGGGGCATCTCAAGAAACTTAAGATAAGCCCCGACCTCTCCAGTGTCTACATGCACATCTATCTCCACAACTTCCGTTGCTTGAGGCAGAATCCGGCTGACAGCCTTACCCACCATGGATCAACGAATGATTTCTACAAGGTTTTGACACCGGTGAGGGATTTTTCCTTTCTGAGAGGTTTTAAAAATCTCCGTCTCGACTTGTCCGAGAATGATATTCCTGCGATGGGCGGACTTGGGCTTGTTTTGCGGGAATTGAACAAGTATTGCAAGCCGAAAGGCCTCAAGTTGGCAGATACCCAGCTCAAGGACATCTCCGCCCTGAAGGGCTCGACCGTCGAGGAGCTAGATATTCGTTACAACTATTATTTGAATGACATAAGCCCCTTGGCAGGGATGCCCAATCTTAAACAATTAAACATCGAAAAACTTGCCCGGCGCGAAAAAATAGACATGTCACCTCTTGCGTCCTGCCCGAAACTTGAAGTCCTTAAGTTCACGCCCGAGGGCTGCAAGAACATTGAAGCCTTGAAGAAAATCCCGAGCTTGAGGACTATCAACGGCGAGCCAGCGGAGGAATTCTTCAAAAATAAAGGCCTCTGAACCGCCG
>CAZANS010000299.1:0-3428 GCA_964486565.1 uncultured Victivallales bacterium | reverse complement strand
GGTTTGAAAAAAGGCTTATTGGGGATATACTTGGAAGGGTTAGGGTTCAAGGTGCAATTATGGATTCTGTTAAGAAGAATAAAAGGCGCAGGTGGCTGTTCTGGGTGCTTTGTGTGTTCGTGGTGCTGTGTGTGCCGGTATTTTTGCTTTGGTATGTTTATGTCTCGGCGCCAGGGGTTCTTGAGTTTGGCGCTAGGATGGGCTTGCGTTTTTTCGGGGTGTCGGAGTTTGTGATGGATGTTGAGCGTCTGTCGTTGGACGAGGTTTGTATCCGAGATATAAGGGCTGGGTTGGAAGATTATCCCGGGGTAGTCGTGCAGGAGCTTCACATCATGCGTTCTGGTTCTTCCTCTGGTGTGAACAAGATCATTGTGACTGGTCTGGGGATAAATATAGTTGAGTCTGGAGGGAAGGTTTTCATCCCTGGCATAGTGTTTTCCCGAGGCAATCCTGATGCGGTAGGCAAGCCTGCGGATTTGTTGCCTCTTGTCGAGAGGGTCAGGATCCCGGCGGTGCTTCTCAAGTTCATTGCGCCCGGTGTGCGTGTGGATATCCGTGATTCGGTGCTTGCCTTGAGGCGTTTGACTGAGCATGGCGAGTCGCGGCTGGAGCTGCCTTTTGAATTGGATTTGTCTGTTTCTGGGGAGGGGGTTTTTCGTTTGGATGCGGCAGGTTTCGGCAGGGGATTGAGCCGGGTGCCTTTTGCACCGCAGGGATTGGAATGCGAGGAGTTGCGCGTGAGTATTTCCTCCGAGGGGAAGTTGTCGGCTGACAGTCGTTGCGAGGGTCTTTATGCGAAATTCGCAGTCGAGGCGAGAGGATTGAAGGGTTCATTGGGAGGGAAGATGGGGTTGGATATTCCTCAGGTCGGGCTTTCGGGAGGTGTTTCCCAGGACTCCGATCATCTTGACGGGGAGGTATCTGCGAAGTTCGCAGGCGGTGGTTTGGATGTCGCCGGGGCGAGCTTGAAAGAAATTTCTGGTGATGTTTCGCTTGGTTTTTTGATATCCGAGGTGTTTCGTTGGGAAGGGGAGGTGCCCGGGGAAGGTGGTTCTGGGTGGATGGATGTAGGGGAGATTCTATACAAGGGCAGCGGGCTGGGTTGCGGCGCGGTAGTTTTTCGGCAGTCCGGCGGGGATTTGCTGATTGACGGCGGGGTTTTGTCTGATAAGCTGGGAGGCAAGGAAAGTTCGATCTCGCTTGCTGCCAGGACAGTTCTTCCTGGTGGTCGTGTGTCTGGTGTGGGCAAGGGCGGCACGGAGGCGGAGATAAAGGTTGCGAATGCCCGTTTTGACGTCGGTATTTTTTCCCCGAAGATGAAGGGGATGGTGGTATCCGGGGATGCTGTGGGGAGCTTTGTCTCGGATGGACGATCGTCGCTTGCGGGTGCGAAGATCGCGGGCGCGAATATTGACGACTTGGACAAGGGGATAAGCGCAAGGGGTGTGAATCTTGATTTTGACATGCCGGATCTCCGTGTCATTCGCAGCGGCTCTGCGCAGCGTCTGTCGTTCGCGAGTTTTAAGTACAAGGATTTTGATTTTGGCTCTGGGGAGATACGTTTTCAGATGGAGACATCGAGGCGGATTTTTCTTGAGAGGAGTGCAGTCGAGTGGTGCGGGGGGAACATGGATTTCGGTGCCGTGAGGGTTGACCTGGACAACCTGGAGGAGCTTGACTTCACATTTTTCTGCGACCGGATGAGGGTGGCTGATTTCCTAGGGCAGCTCAAGATAGCCCAGGCATCTGGCGAGGGCAGGGTTGCGGGTCGCATACCTGTGGCCTACAGCAACGGCAAGCTTCATATCAAGAACGGTTATTTGTATTCCACTCCGGGGGAGGGAGGTAGGATACAGTTGAAGGATTTCGCGGGCAGCGAGCTGGCTGCCACGAGCATTCAGATGGCCATAGCGCGTGAGGCGCTTCGGGACTACAGCTACAACTGGGTGCGTATGGGTTTCAATACTTTTGAGGACATGATGCACATTCGTCTTGAGCTTGACGGTGCGCCAAGCGGGAGGCTTCCTTTTGCGTTTGACGAGCGCACGGTTCTGAGGCCGTCGGTGGATGGGGAGCAGAAGGCGATGTTTCAAGGCATTTCATTTGATATAAACTTCAATATCCCGCTGGACGAGATACTTCGTTACGGCAGGCGGGCGGGATCAATGTTCAAGTAGGTCTGGAGAGGGCAGATGACAGAGGATTTGTTGCGCGAGCTTGAGATGAATTCTGAGCTTATGGGCAGGGTGATTGGGGAGGACGGATACCCGCTGGTTGTCGAGCCTGCATGTCTCAGGGATGCGGTGATGGACTATCCCTTGCGTGGGGGGAAGCGTCTGCGCTCGGCCTTGCTGCGCTTTTGCTGCGGTCTTTTTGGTGGGGATGTTGATTCTGCGAGATTCGCAGGAGCGGCGGTGGAGATATACCATAACTGGACATTGGTTCACGACGATATAATAGACGGCGACTTGCTGCGCAGGCATAGGGCGTCGTCGCATGCGTCGCTTGCGAAATTCGCAAGTGATGTAGGTATGGGGGCGGAGGGCTCGGGGAAATACGGTCGTGACATGGCGATGCTGGCGGGGGACATACAGCATAGCTGGGCAGTCAACACGCTACTGAGGTCTCTCGAGTGCGGTGTCCCGGGGGATGTGGTCCTGGGGCTTGCGCGCGAGCTCCAGGAGCGAGTGGGTCGTGTTTTGATCAGCGGGGAGGCCTTGGATGTGGAGTATTCGCGTCTGAGCTGGGACATGGTGTCGGTCGAGGATGTCCGGCGTATGTTTGTTATGAAGACGGGTGCCTTGCTTGAGTTCTGTGCCGTTGCCGGTGCCAAGATTGGGCTTGGTGGGGCAGGGGAGGGGGGCATGAATGATGGCGGAGTGTCTTTGGTATCCGAGTATGCGAGGTGCCTGGGGCTTGCTTTTCAGCTCCGTGACGACTGTCTTGGGATATTTTCCGAGGAGGAGGAGACGGGCAAGCCCTTGGCTTCCGACCTTTCGGAGGGGAAGCCCACGATACTTTTCCTGATGACCCTGCAGAGTCTTGACGACGCAGGTCGGTCAAGATTTTTGCAATACGTCCGGAGGCCGGGATACTCGCGCGATGACATCTGCGAGATTCGCGAGATCATCCGCGGTGCCGGGGCGGAGGCGGCGGTGCTGGAGGAATGCGACTCGCTCGTTCGCAGGGCAAAGGTGCTTCTCGGCAAGCTGCCAGACAACCGCTATAACGGCCTGTTGTCAGACTTGGCGGAGCATGTGGCAACAAGAGACGCATGAGGCGGTTCACGGTTATAGATTAGGGCGAAAGATTAAGTTGAAAGATTAGGGTTTACTGCATTACGGCAACACGGCATTAACCCAACTTCCTCAGTGTCTTGAGAGATAAATTTTCTCCTTAGCTAAAGTAGACACATGTTTATACGCAAG
>CAZANS010000298.1:0-3446 GCA_964486565.1 uncultured Victivallales bacterium | reverse complement strand
CTGCTAAAAGGGCTGGATCTCACCGGCAAGGCACAGACCGGGACAGGCAAGACCGCCGCATTCCTCATCACCGCAATAAACCGTTTCTTGCTGAATCCGCAGAAATCCCCTGTCCCAGGGACATGCCGCGCCCTCGTCCTGGCTCCAACACGGGAACTCGCCATGCAGATACATAAGGACGCACAGGAACTCTCAAGGTTCGCAGGATTGAGAAACCTCGCCGTGTTCGGGGGGATGGACCATGCCAGGCAGCGTGCCCAGCTTCAGCATCCCGTGGACATTGTCGTCGGCACTCCGGGGAGGATAATTGACTTCTCCAGAAGCAATGACCTCAGGCTCAACAAGGCCGAGATCCTGGTGATTGACGAGGCCGACCGGATGCTCGACATGGGCTTCATCCCAGATGTCAGGAGAATCGTCGGCAAGCTGCCGCCGGCGGGCCAAAGACAGACGATGTTCTTCAGCGCCACTTTCGACACGAAGATACTCCGTCTTGTTTCCTCATGGCTTGACAAACCCGTCTCCGTGGAGGCCGAGACCGACAACATAGTCTCAGGGCTGATTGACCAGACATTTGTCTCCGTCACAAGCGAAAACAAGCTGAAGCTCCTCAAATGGATCCTCAAGAACGACAACGTCGAGAGAATGCTCGTGTTCGTCAACCGAAAGGACATCGCGAACTCCCTGGTCTCGAGACTCAAGAAGCAGGAGGTGGCCTGCAGCCTCCTTTCAGGGGACGTGCCACAGAAGCAGAGGATCAGCATACTCGAGAGCTTCAGGAAGGGAAAGACCCGGGTAATAGTCGCCACAGATGTGGCCGCAAGGGGAATCCACGTGGACGATGTCTCTCATGTCGTCAACTACGATCTGCCCTACGAGCCAGAGGACTACGTCCACCGCATAGGACGCACAGGAAGGGCCGGCAAGACCGGGAAGTCAATAAGCTTCCTATGCGAATACGGATCTTTCGTGATTCCGGAGCTGGAGAAGATACTCGGCCACCCCATCAAATCTGTGCAGCCTGACGAGGAAATGCTCTTGCCCTGAGGCAGCAGATTCGCATTGAGAACACTGATAATCACATCGAACGGGGCGGCAGATCCGACGGCCTTCAAGTCCCTTCCGGGACATGTCTTCGCCTCTCCTCAGGAGACACCCCCTTTCAACCTGCTCAAAGCCTCCGGCATAGCCGAGGCAAACGCATGCGAACTCATTCTCGACCTCGATGCCTGCCAGCCTTGCAAGGAGATCTCCGCAATCGCTGCCTCGGTCGCCGTAGCGTCCCCCTCCCCGCTCGAGTTAACCCTCATCCACGGGCATCAGGCCTTTTCTCCTCCCAAGAATGCACGGAGGACCGCATTCCTGCTGCAGATACTCACCGGAGAGAACATCTGCGAATTCCGCAGCAAAATCCGGATATACCCCGCCAAGCTGCTCAGCAACGTTGATCCTTCAACCTTCGGGAACAAGGACTTCCGCACGGAAATTATCGTGCTCGCCTCCCGTGCGGGCTACAAGATCTCATGTGTCGCAGCGGATTCCTGCGACATCCCCGAGACGGCGTCTGTGCCCGGATTTCTATTTTTTATGCGCCACCTGATACGCTGCCTCCTGCCTTGGCCAAACAAAAGACTTTGCGAGAGAAACTTCAGACGCGAGAAAATGATGGAGTTCCTTATGCATCCGATGAAATTCATCAAGTTCCTTCTCAAGGAAAACGCATCCCCCGAAGGCCTCGCACTCGCATCTGCCGCAGGAATGTTCCTCGGCACACTGCCACTCCTCGGACTGCACACCGCGGCAATCATATACACCAGCATCAAACTAAGACTAAACAAAATACTCGCAGTCAACATCAGCCATCTGTGCATGCCCCCACTCGTCCCGATCGCATGCATACAGATTGGATACTTCATACGACACCGACAATGGCTCACCACCGCGTCATTCCAGACCATCGTCGCCGAGGCTCACCTCAGGCTCTACGAATGGATCCTCGGATCACTCATCCTCGCACCCATCAATGCAGCCGCATTCGCAACAATCACATACATCATCGCAAAAACCATACAAAAATCCAGAAACCAGAAAATCTAGGTGGCAAGCTCTTTTGGCGCGAATGCCCCGCCGCCGCGGTCGGGACAAACTAAGCAGGTATGCCCACTTCCGCATCGGCGTGGCCTCGCATCCAAAATGCCAAGCCGCGCGGCCACGGGAAGTTTTGAAATTGGCTCTACAAATATCTTACCTGTCATTCTTGAGATTCAACTGCTTTATTTAGGATGAATGACGGCGAGAGCTTCGGCGAGTTTTTCCCTTGGTAGCCCCATGACGTTCGAGACCGAGCCGGAGATGCCCTTGATGATCAGCCCTCCCTCCTCCTGTACGGCATATGCTCCGGCCTTGTCCATCACGTCAACCTGACTCATGTACTTGTGTATCGAGTCGAGACCGAAAGATTTGAATCTGACAAACGACTTGTCCGCGAAGACCGCGAAGATGTTTTTGGAGCGCCACTGGATGCAGACTGCCGTGACTACCAGATGCTCTCGGCCGGAAAGGGACTGCAGCATCCTCACTGCATCTTCAGCATCTATGGGCTTGTTGTAGTGCCTCCCGTCCAGCTCGACCACAGTGTCCGCCCCGAGAACCGGGATATCTGGGTTGTCGCCTGCGACCTTTCCAGCCTTGAGTACAGCGTTCAAGACAGGGATGTCCTCGAAATATACTCCGCGGGAAAATTCCTCCGCATCGGGATCAACAACATCGAACTCGATGCCCATTGACTGCAGTATGGCTCTTCTGCGTGGGGATTTTGATGCGAGGAGAAGCAAACGAAAGCCTTCAGTACATTGATTTGAGATCCTTCAGGGTCTTGATCAGCTCCTTTGCGAGCTTGAGCCTTTCATCTGAAGGATATTCAGCCTCATGCTTATCAACGAACTCCTGCCATAGCTTTATGGCCTCTTCAATCTCAGCGGCATTCTGATTCATGACCTTGGTGCGACGATTGAGGTCGTTGAATTCGAAATTCAGAGGCGATATTGATTTTGTGGTTGCAACGCCGCCGTTATTGGCACGAGGTCTTGATCCGTCTGGGCGAATGGTGTTCATGTTCTCCCTGGTTGTCGGTGGAAGCCCGGTGGGTTTTTTCGGAGCCACTCCATTCTTCATAAAGTACGCGACTACAAATATTGCGCTACAAACGACAGCCACGCCAATTCCGACGATGAGATTGAGGTGAGTATTCTTCTTCTTATAGAGGCGGACCAGCCCGGAGCTTGTGACACCGAGCGTCATGGCGTCCTTGGTCATGTTCGTCCCGGTCTTTGTCGGGGATATTTTTGTCTCTGTATCAGAGGGTTTTTCGGCGTTTTTGACATCTTTTGCGCCTTCGGCGCTGGCAGCAGGCGCAGTTCCGGTCTTGCCTGGCAGGGAAGAGCCTG
>CAZANS010000297.1:0-3453 GCA_964486565.1 uncultured Victivallales bacterium | reverse complement strand
TCTGCCGCGCCTGCGCTCCCAACGCGGTTCACGCGGAGTTTTGAAACTGGCTCGGTAGTTTGGAAATCGGCTCAATAAATCAATTTTTTCGATTTCCGCTGGATATTTTCTTGGGATGATATATTTTTATTCTCCATCTGTGTCACTTAATGCAATCAGGAGCATTGATGTCTGAAGTCGCGCAAGTCTACGATGAGAGCAAGATCAAAACTCTGAGCTCGCTGGAGCATATCAGGATCCGGCCGGGCATGTACATCGGGAGAATGGGGGACGGATCCCATCCCGACGACGGCATATACGTCTTGCTCAAGGAAATCATTGACAACGCCGTTGACGAGTACATCATGGGGCACGGCCGCAAAATCGAAGTTTCTGTGGAGGGCTGCAGCGTGTCAGTGAGGGACCACGGCAGAGGCATACCTCTTGGCAAGCTCATCGAGTGCGTCTCGCAGATCAATACCGGGGCGAAATACAATACAGATGTGTTCCAGTTCTCCGTGGGGCTCAACGGGGTGGGCGCCAAGGCCGTCAACGCGCTGTCGGAGGAGTTCGAGGTGGTGTCCTACCGGGAGGGCAAATACCATCGGGCAACATTCAAACAGGGAGAGCTGCTGGAGGAGAACTCTGGCAAATCCGACGAGCCAAACGGCACATCCGTCAGATTTGTCCCCGACTCGGCTATGTTTCCAAAGTACCAGTTCCAGAACGAGTACCTCGAAAAGAGACTGTGGATGTACGCCTTCCTCAACAGCGGCCTCTCGCTTTACCTCAACGGGCTGCGCTACTACTCGAAGAACGGGCTCAGGGACCTGGTCGAGTCGGAGATCCAGGAGGACAAGATCTACAACATCATACACTTAAAGGACAAGACCCTTGAGTTCGCCTTCTCCCACACCTCGAACTATGGCGAGACATACTTCTCGTTCGTCAACGGCCAGTACACCAATGACGGCGGCACACACCTCTCCGCATTCAGGGAGGGGATACTGAAGGGGATAAACGAGTTCTCAGGCAAGTCATTCAACGGAAACGATGTCCGCGACGGAATCGTCGGATCGATCGCCATAAAGCTCCAAGACCCCATTTTTGAGTCGCAGACCAAGAACAAGCTCGGCAACAGCGACATCCGTGGATGGATAGTCAATGCCGTCAGGCTGGCAGTCGCCGACTATCTCCACAGGCATCTCAAGGATTCCGAGATCCTTCTGGAGAAGGTAGAGCTGAACGAGAAGGTCCGGAAGGACATACAGGCCGTGAAGAAGCAGTCCCGCGAGAAGTCAAAGAGGATGTCTCTGAAGATCCCGAAGCTAAAGGACTGCAAGTTTCACTTTGGCGACGGCTCGAAACGCTCGGACGAGACCCTGATATTCCTGACCGAGGGACAGTCCGCCGCAGGCTCGATGGTCAGCAGCCGGGACGTGATGACACAGGCCATCTTCTCCCTGAAGGGCAAGCCCATGAACTGCTTCGGCGAGAAGGTGGACAAGATATACCAGAACGAGGAGCTCTTCTACATCATGCAGACCTTGAACATCGAGGAGGGGGTCGAGGGCCTGCGATACAACAAGGTCGTGATAGCCACCGATTCTGACGTTGACGGGCTGCACATAAGGAATCTCCTGATAACATTCTTCCTGACATACTACGAGCCGCTGGTGCTCGCGGGGCATCTGTACATCCTCGAGACTCCCCTATTCAGGGTGAGGAACAAGGAAAGGACATGCTATTGCTATGATGTGCCCGAAAGGGACAAGGCCGTGGCCGAGCTTGGGCCAAAGGGGATTGAGATCACGCGCTTCAAGGGGCTCGGGGAGATCTCCCCCGACGAGTTCGGACAGTTCATCGGGCAGGACATAAGGCTGATAAGCGTCACTGTGGACCACATGCGGAACGTCCCTGAGATGCTTTCATTCTACATGGGCAAGAACACCCCGGAAAGAAGGCAGCATATAATGGAAAATCTAGTGTGATAAAATGGCTAGGGAAAAGAAAAAAATATCTACAGATACTCCAGATCTTGTGCCCGGGGAGGATGATGCCAGGGGATTGGGGGCTGAAGACCCCGCCGCGCCCGTAGGGGACGAGGATGCGGATCTCACAGAAACCGTCGAGGGCGACGAGCTTAGCAGCGACGCGATCACCAATGGGACTTCAGAAGCCGAGATGATATCCGGCAAGTCAGGCAACACATTCCTGCGCAAGCTGATGGACATGAACTTCATAGAGTACGCCTCCTATGTCATCAAGGAGCGCGCCATCCCCGACGTTGACGACGGCCTAAAGCCCGTGCAGAGGCGCATATTGTGGTCTCTTTCCAGGATGGACGACGGCAAATTCCACAAGGTCGCCAACGTCATAGGCCACACCATGCAGTACCACCCCCACGGCGACGCCTCCATCGGGGAGGCTCTTGTGGTGCTCGCAAACAAGGAGTACTACATAGACAAACAGGGTAATTTCGGCAACATCCTCACTGGCGACCCGGCATCTGCCGCCAGATATATCGAGTGCAGGCTCAAGCCGCTGGCCAAGGAGATTCTTTTCAACAACGACATCACCGAATTTGTCAACTCATACGACGGCAGAAACCGCGAGCCAGTGGTGCTGCCGGCCAAGATCCCTTCCCTGCTCATGCTCGGCGCAGACGGCATCGCCGTGGGGATGTCCACAAAAGTCCTGCCACACAACTTCAAAGAGCTGATCGAGGCACAGATAGCCATATTGCAGAACAAAGGCTTCGAGATATATCCCGATTTCCAGCAGGGCGGGATAATGGATGTCTCGGAGTATGACGAGGGCAACGGGAAGGTAAAGGTCAGGGCCCGCATAGAGAAGGACGGGCGCCGCCTGATCATTCGTGAGACACCCTTCAGCACGACCACCGAGAGCCTGATAGCCTCCATAGAGCAGGCCGTGGAGAAGAACAAGATGAAGCTCGCATCCATCAACGACTACACCGGCGAGAAGGTCGAGATCGAGATCGTACCCATGCGCGGCTACGACGTGGACAAGGCTCTCAACGCCCTTTACACCTACACGAGCTGCTCGGTGTCGATATCGGTCAACCTGATGGTCATCGCCGACGGCGCGCCAGTACAAATGACCGTGTCTGAAGTGCTTAGGAGAAACACCGGAAAGCTCCTCGACTACCTCCGCCGTGAACTTGAGATCGAGCTGCACAAGCTCCATGAGAAGTTCCACGAGAAAACCCTGGTCCAGATCTTCATCGAGAACCGAATATACAAGCGCATCGAGGAATGCAAGACCTACGAGCTCGTCCTCTCGGAGGTCCACCAGGGATTGAAGAAGTTCCGCAATCTTCTTCGCCGCGCTGTGACAGACGAGGATGTCGAGAAGCTCCTCGCAGTACAGATCAGGAGGATATCTCTTTTCGACATCAACCGCAACAAGAGGGAGCTGGACGACATACTCAAGGCCATCGAGGAGGTCGAG
>CAZANS010000296.1:0-3467 GCA_964486565.1 uncultured Victivallales bacterium | reverse complement strand
GATGTACGCCGACGTGGTCATCGAGAAGGCCGAGGGTATCGAGCCGAAGGGCGGAAAGGGCATCCGTAAGCTCATGGACGAACGACTCGAAGAGGTGAAGAAGGAAAAAGCCTATAAGCTTGATACTGAAATCAGCGCGGAAGAGCTGAAGGCACTGGTCGCAGAGTTCAAGAAGATGGTCAAGGACGTGCTGGGCAAGACCTTCCCGGAGAATCCGATTGACCAGCTCTGGGGCGGCATCGGAGCGGTATTCATGAGCTGGAACGGCAAGCGCGCGATCGAGTACCGCAGAATAGAAAAGATTCCGGATGAATGGGGCACCGCTGTAAACGTGCAGAGCATGGTATTCGGAAACATGGGCGACGACTCGGCAACCGGCGTGGCATTCACCCGAAATCCGGGCAATGGCGAGAAGCACTTCTATGGTGAGTACCTGGTCAACGCGCAAGGCGAGGACGTCGTGGCAGGCACCCGCACGCCGGCACCGATCAACAACTACTCGAAAAACGCGCAGAGCACAAATCTGAAGGCGCTCGAGAAGCTAATGCCCAAAATCTACAAGGAACTCTTCCAGTACCAGTCGCGCCTCGAGAAGCATTACCGAGACATGCAGGATATCGAGTTCACGATTGAGCAAGGCAAGCTCTACATGCTGCAGTGCCGTGTCGGCAAGCGCAACGGGATTTCCGCGGTGCGCATAGCCGCCGACATGTATAAGGAAAAGCTTATCGACGCCAAGACCGCAGTAATGCGAGTTGCTCCGAACCAGCTTGTGGAACTGCTCCTTCCGATGCTGGATCCGAAGGCTGAAATGGACAGCTCGCCGGTCGCCAAGGGTCTGCCCGCAGGCCCAGGCGGGGCAATGGGCATGGTCGTATTTTCCTCTGAAGAGGCGGTGAAGCTCGGCAGCGCAGGCGAGAAGGTCATCCTCGTTCGTGAGGAGACCTCCCCGGAAGACGTTGACGGCATGCACAAGGCGCAGGCCATCCTGACCACGAAGGGTGGGATGACCAGCCACGCTGCGCTTGTCGCACGCGGCTGGGGCAAGTGCTGCATAGTCGGCTGCTCAGATATTGGGATTGATGAACACAAGTCGTTCAAGACGAAGACCGGCGCGGTAGTCAAGGCAGGAGACTGGATAAGCCTGAACGGGACCACTGGCAAGGTTTATACCGGCAAAATGCCCCTGGTGGACATTGACATCGCGAAGAACAAGTCATATCGTGAACTGATGAAGCTTGTGGACAAGTACCGCACGCTGGGAGTACGCACCAACGCCGACACGCCGAAGGATTCGGCAAAGGCCGTCGAATTTGGTGCCGAGGGCATCGGACTCTTCCGCTGCGAGCACATGTTCTACGGCGAAGGCAGCGACGAGCCATTGTTCCTGCTGCGCAAGATGATCATGAGCAAGACGCTCGAAGAACGCAAGGCCGCGCTAGACCAGCTCGCACCTTTCGTCAAAAACGACATCAAGAAGACCCTCGAGGTGATGAAGGGCATGCCTGTGACCATAAGGCTGCTCGATCCGCCGCTGCACGAGTTTGTGCCGCACAACGAGGAAAAGCTCGCTGCGCTTGCAAAGGAACTCAAGGTTGACAGCGCCGAGTTGAAGAAACGTGCTGAAAGCCTCAAGGAAAACAATCCGATGCTGGGGCACCGCGGCGTTCGTTTGGGCGTTACATATCCGGAAATCACCGAGATGCAGGTACGCGCCATTCTCGAGGCGGCCGGCGAACTCATCAAGGCCAAGAAGAAGGCTCTTCCTGAGATCATGGTACCGGTGACCTGCACCGCAGAGGAGCTGAAGCACCAGAAGAAGATCGTTGACAAGGTCAGCGCAGAGGTCAATGCAAAGCTTGGCATCAAGGTCCCGTTCCTGTACGGCACGATGATCGAGATTCCTCGCGCCGCGCTCACAGCGGGCAAGATGGCCGAGGTCTCCGAGTTCTTCTCATTCGGTACCAACGACCTGACGCAGATGGGCTTCGGGTTCTCGCGGGATGACATCGGCAGCTTCCTTCCGGACTACCTGACGGACAAGATCCTCCCCGCGGATCCCTTCCAGACCATTGACCAAGAAGGCATCGGAGAACTGATCAGATTCGGCATAGACCGCGGCCGCGCGGTTCGCGGAAAACTCAAGATCGGCATCTGCGGCGAACACGGCGGCGAACCCGATTCGGTCAAGTTCTGCCATCGCGTCGGAATGAATTACGTCTCATGCAGCCCCTTCCGTGTGCCGATAGCCAGGCTTGCGGCGGCACAGGCGGCCCTAGAGGCGAAAAAGAAGTAATCCGGATCATCCGATAACATCTAACACTGCGGGCGCGTCTGCATTTAGGCAGGGCGCCCGCATATTTTTTCAATCTTGAGCCAATCGGCTCTTTTGACATAGAGGTTGTTGATGGCCAGGACAAAGATATTCGATGCAGTCAGGGCAGGACGAGTGCTGGTCTCAGACGGCGCATGGGGGACATATCTTCAGCGGAAGGGGCTGAATCCCGGGGACTGTCCCGAGTTGTGGTGCCTCGAGCGCGAGGTGGACGTGAGGGGAATAGCGATGTCATACGCCACCTCCGGCGCGGACATCGACATCTGGGTCATCGCCTCCATGGGACCCACCGGGAAGCTGCTGCCTTATGGGCGATGTCAGCGAGTCAGAGCTCTACGACGCCTTCGCCGAGCAGGCCACGGCCTTCCAGAAAGGTCTGGCCGATGCCGTATGCATCGAGACCATGAGCGCGCTTGACGAGGCCGACATCATAAGCACGAACTGCGGCACCACACCGCAACACATCTCCGCAATCGCCGCCGCCGTGAAAAACATGCGCTGACCTGCAGGCAAAGTGCATACTCCGTCCACCCTATTTCCCGCTATCTGAGAAATCCGAAACTCTAAACTCGAAATCCTAAACAAATTCGAAATCCTAAGCTCAAACCCCTACTGGCGCTCACGCCAAATTGTAGCACTTATTATTTAACAGTCCCTAAGCGTTGGAAGCGACAAAAATGTATGCTATATTAAGGGGATGACTAAATATCCAGAAGGAGTAATGAATGCCAATGAAACTGGTTCAGGCTTTGATTGAAATCCATAGAGATGAATTATTGGCGGATTGGGAATTAGCCGTTGCGGGTGATGCCGTATTCAAGATTGATCCTCTCAAATAACTGGAGTTCAGACATGGACACGATTATAAAAGCATTACCTCTTGAAGACTACAAGATTGAGATTCTCACGAGCAGTGGCATTGAAGGAGTTTTTGATGTGAAGCCGTACCTGAAGGGATCTGCATTCAAGGAACTTGAAAGTATTTCCTGTTTTCGCCGCGTGCGCCCCGCCCATCGTGGCATCATGTGGCCGAATGAGCAAGACTTCAGTTCTGACACAATAATATGGGACATAAGGAATCCCCAACAATCAAAATCCAGCCAACGCCCGAAACGGCGCGGCTGATCTGTAG
>CAZANS010000295.1:0-3477 GCA_964486565.1 uncultured Victivallales bacterium | reverse complement strand
CGACACTGCCGGTGAAGAGGAGGGAGATACCCCAGGGATTGTGGGACAAATGCAAGAACTGCAACGATGTTGTCTACCGTAAGCTCCTGAAGGAGAACCTGAACGTGTGCCCGAAGTGCAATTTCCACAACCCCCTCGACGTCTGGCAGCGCCTAGAACTGCTGACCGACAAGGGATCTTTCAGCCAGATAGACGAGGCTATGGAGTCCGTTGACACGCTCAAATTCGAGGGTGTGGCATCATACACCGAGAAGCTCGAGTCGAACAAGCGCAAAACCGGGATGAACGACGCGATAGTCTGCGGGACAGCCACGCTCGACGCCAGACCCTTCGCGATCGGAGTAATGGATTTCCGTTTCCTCGGGGCTAGCATGGGATCCGTGGTCGGCGAGAAGGTCGCCCGCCTTACCGAGCTGGCGACAAGCCGCAGGCTCCCCTTGGTGATCGTAACAGCAAGCGGCGGGGCAAGGATGTACGAGGGCATGCTCAGCCTTATGCAGATGGCAAAAACCAGCGGCGCGCTCCAAAGGCACAAGCAGCAGAGCCTGCCATACATCGTCGTGATGACCCATCCCACCACGGCAGGTGTCACCGCCAGCTTCGCATCCCTGGGCGACCTGACCCTTGCCGAGCCAAAGGCACTCATAGGCTTCGCAGGCCCGAGGGTGATCAAGGACACTACTCAGGCAGAGCTTCCCGAAGGCTTCCAGTCTTCCGAGTTCCTTCTCAAAAAAGGCATGATAGACAGGATTGTCAACCGCCGCGAACTTCGCAAGGAGCTCTCGCTATGCCTCGGATATCTAGGCTCTTGGCTGCTATCCGACCCCGCTCCCAAAAAAAACAATACAAAGTCGAAGAAGAGCGCCAAAAAAAAGAAAAGGGGAGAAGCCTCCGAAGCGGCAAAGGACTAGTCTTCAAGGGAGTATCTGATGGCTTCAGAAGCTTCAGGCAGGGGTTACAAGTTCGGCACCTTCAAGGGGGTCTTCACTCCCAGTGTCCTGACAATTCTCGGTGTGATAATGTATCTTCGCTTCGGCTGGGTGCTCGGGCATGTCGGGACTGCCTGGACGCTGGTGATAGTCACTGTCTCGACTATGGTCACATTCGTCACCGCGCTCTCGATGTCGTCCCTCGTGACCAACATGAAGGTCGGCGGCGGCGGCGCATACTACATAATCTCGCGCTCCCTCGGCCTTGAGGCCGGCGCAGCGATAGGGATACCTCTCTTTTTCGCACAGGCACTCGGGATATCCTTCTACATCACCGGATTCGCCGAGTCGGTAGTAGGCACACTTGCGAACTACGCACCGGCCGTAGCAAGCTTCCTGACCGAAAACTTCGGAAACCCAGAGGCCGCGGTCGGGGTATGCGCATTGATCGTGCTTGCAGTACTGACATGCATCTCTGCCGACCTCACGCTCAAGACGCAGTTCCTCGTGCTGACAATCATAATCTCCTCTCTGGTGGTCTTCTTCTCGGGCTCGGCAGATGCCCTCGGCGACCTCGGGAACACGGCAGCCACTGTTCCCGCCCAGACAACACAAGCCATACTTCCCGACAAGTTCTGGATGGTGTTCTCTGTGTTTTTCCCCGCCGTCACCGGGATAGAGGCCGGAATCGCCATGTCCGGGGATCTGAAGGACCCCTCGAAATCCCTCCCCCGTGGCACTTTGGCAGCGATCGGGGCAAGCTATCTCGTATATATGGCGATCCCTCTTTTCATCGGCTATCTGATCCCCATAGCCTCTGACGCCGGCAGAGAGCTTCTTGTCAACGACTCGCTAATAATGTGCAAGATCGCCGGCGAAAGGCTGGGCGTGATAGTGCTCCTCGGGATATGGGGCGCCTCGCTGTCCAGCGCAGTCGGCTCGATGCTCGGTGCCCCAAGAACCATGCAGGCACTGGCACGCGACTCGATACTGCCGCGATTCCTCGGCAAGGGCTACGGGAAGGGCAACGACCCAAGGGTCGCTACAGTCGTCACATTCTCTATCGCTCTCGCCGCAATACTGACGGGCAACCTGAACTTCATATCACCCATTCTCGCAATGTTCTTCCTGACCTCATATTGCTTGCTCAACACCTGCGCAGGTGTCGAAGGGCTCCTGGACAGCCCCTCATGGAGGCCCACCTTCAAGACATGGTGGCCCGTCTCCTTCTTCGGCGCGGCACTATGCCTCGCCATCATGGTGCAGATAAACTTTCCCGCGACCATCGCAGCCGCGACGGTCGCCACCACGGTCTACTGGCTCGTCAAGAAGCGCTCGCTGAAGGCGCACTGGGGCGATGTCAGATACGGAATACTTATGCTCTCCGCCAGAAACGCCGTATACAAGATGTCCCGAAGCGAGGTTGACGAGAAGAACTGGATGCCGAACATACTGCTTCTAAGCGGCGCCCCGTCCTCAAGATGGCATCTCGTGGAGCTCGGCAACTCACTTGCCGGCAGCCACGGCTTCCTGACAGTCGCAGCCATAGTAAGCAGCAAGCAGACCGCCGTGAAGAGAGTGAAGGAAATCGAGGATGCCATGCGGTCGTACCTGGATAAGAACGAAATCCCAGCCATGGTCAAGGTCGTCCGCGACGACTCGCCTATCGAAGGGGCGATGGAGCTTGTTCGCACCTACGGCTTCGGCCCGCTCGTACCAAACACAATACTCGTCGGGATAACCGAGAAAAAGGAGAATTTCGCTAAGTTCGCAAATCTCGTCAGACTCGCCCACGAGTCAAAAAGAAACACCATTATCGTACGTGAGCCGGAGCAAAAAGACAACGCAGACAGCAAAAACAAAAATGGCGCCAAAAAACAAATTGACGTCTGGTGGGGTGGCAAGACAAACAACGGCGCAATGATGGTCGCAATGGCATACCTGCTCAGAAAAAGCGCGGAATGGGCCGACGCAAACGTCGTCCTGAAGACCATCGTCAGGGACAAGGAAGACCGCAAGAGCGCCAAGATCAAGCTCGACTCCTTCATCAAGGAGGCAAGGATCGAGATGACAGGCGAGATCATAGACGGCAACGGGGACTTCTTCGACACAATTAAAAATGCGTCCAAGGATGCCGACCTGATCTTCATGGGAATACGCCCGCCTTCAGAAAAAGAGTCCCCACAGGAGTACGGCGCATACTACGGGCAGCTCCTAGAAAAGACCAAAGACCTTCGGTTCCTCGTCAAGACCCTCGCCTCAGAGGACATGGACTTCCAACGCATCTTCAAGGACTAAGCCCCTGCTTCCCCGGAGCGAACGAGCAGATGCTCAACCATAACACTCCCTTCTCGCCGTAGGTTCTCTGCAGTTCCTGCATCTTGCCCGCATCGTAGAACTTCTTCACGAAAGGACACTCGTAATTCGTCCATTCAACCTAAATAAAGAAACACGAAGGGTTAAATCTCAAAAATTCTTCTAACCCAAAATGTGAAAGCTTAGTTAGTCTTAAAGCTTTGTATACAAATATGTTAACTGCCATTTTTGA
>CAZANS010000294.1:0-3513 GCA_964486565.1 uncultured Victivallales bacterium | reverse complement strand
TCGGAAAGTTGCCTCCCTTTCTGGAGATGGCCATGCCTGTCCCAGACAGAATAGTAAAAAAGATGGGCGGCAACTAGTGCCGCCCAGAGGAAGAGGAAAAACAAAAGGAGTCTTGCTCTTTTTTGCAAGGGAGGGAGTTCCATAAAAGCAATCCCTTAAGTTTTTCTGATTGGATCACATTGGGTTCTTATCATTTCATTATTCATCTCATGTTGGTTCATCTCAGCGAGAACGAAAGGCTCTTGAGCATTGACTCAGGCTTCTCAGAGGCAAGCTGTAGCCATTGCTCCCTGTGCTCGGCTGGGATTTCATCGGCCAGGTCGTTCAGTATTGCCGTCCATCTGGCGGACTCGATCTGCCGGAGATCCCTGCGGCTGCTCATCTCCATGGTAACCTTCCTAGCACCAAGCAATGAAAGGGAAAGCAGTACTACTACAAGGCAGACGAACAGTCTGCCCAAAAGATTTTTCTTCATCAAGTTTATCATATCACCACCTTATCCTTTCTGTGTCCCTGTATCGTTCAAGTCGGCCGCCATCTCCTTCTCGCCCTTCTCAAGCATGTGCGCCTCTACTTTCTTCAATTCCTCGTCCCACCTCGATGCGTTCCATATCTCCACCCCGATCTCCGCCCCGACAATCACAACCTCATCCCCCGGGTTAAGCTCCAGCATATCCCTGTAGCCGGCCGGTATGGTTATCCTGCCCTGCTTCGATACCTTCTCCGGGGAGCTGAGGGCACCGAACCTCCTGAGCGTCCTCCTGAAAACCATGCTCGACCCCGCCTTCTCCGCCGGACGCGACTCCGCACGCCTCATCTCAAGATATATATCCTCCGGATAGATCGCCAGTGCCCCCTCCGGCAGGCAGTGCAGCACTACCTCCCCATTGCAGTTATCCATAAAACTGGAGATCATTCTAGGACTGAACCTGACCCGCCCGTTCGAGTCCACACTCGTCTTGTCCTGTCCGCAAAATGACAACATCCCAATCCTCCCGGAATAGCAGAAAATGCTTTCCAATAATTCCCAAAATAGTCCAATATTTTCCATTGTCAAGCGTTTTTCCATAAAAAAAGGGATATTTTTTTGCTGTGGGAATATTTCATCGCGAAGAAACTTGCGGCTCTTGAAGTGGCAATGCATGTGTGATACCTTTTGCAGAGCGCATGAAATCAATACGCATTCATATGGGGAAATAATCTGGTGTGCCGATGTCTTTTTGGGGCATAAAATTAGTATGGAACGTTTAGGGTCATTGGAGACGTTGGCGGTTCGCGGTGTGGGTCGGGTGTCGCTGGCGTTTGGTATTTTTGACGGGGTTCATCTTGGTCACCGCGAGGTGATAGCCAAGCTCCTTGATGTCTCTGCAAAGACTGGTGCTGATCCGGTTGTGATGACGTTCGATCCTCATCCTCGGGAGGTTTTGCGTCCTGACGAGCGGCATCTTGTGCTGACCGCGATGCCTGACAGGCTGAAGCTCTTGGGCGGTCTGGGCGTGAAGTGGGTTGTCGTACTTCCCTTTATGCAGGAATTGGCGACGATGGGTGCGGGGGATTTCCTGAATGCCTGTCTTGATTCCCGTGGTGTGGATATAACGGCGGTTGTGGTTGGGAGGGACTGGCGTTTCGGTCGGGGAGGGGAGGGGGATGTCGCTACGATCACGGAGTATGCCGGTGTTCACGGGTTCGAGCTTTGCGCCGTGGACGAGCTCGAACTTGACGGTTCGAGGATAAGCAGCAGTGCGATAAGGAGGGCGGTCAGCGGGGGGCTGTTGAAGGATGCAGCAAGGATGCTCGGAAGGAACTACAGTGTAACTGGAGAGGTGGCACATGGTGCCAGCAAGGGAAGCAAGGTCTTGGGTTTCCCGACGGCGAATCTGCGAATTTCGCACGGAGTGATCCCGCCTCGCGGGGTGTATGCGGGTTATGCCCGCCATGACGGGCGGCGGTATTGCGCGGCGATCTCGGTGGGGGTGTCGCCGACTTTTTCCGGCATCGGGAGGATGGAGTACGACATCGAGGTCCACATGCTTGATTTTGCAGGTGATATTTACGGCAAGGAGCTTGAGGTCGAGTTTGTGGGATATATCCGTGAGGAGAGATGCTATGCGGATGTGGAGATGCTGAAGCGTCAGGTCGGTGAAGATATAAAGGCTGCCCGGGGAATGTTATGAGAGATGGTGGAGTTGCTAATAGAGCCAGTTTCAAAACTCCGCGTGAGCCGCGTTGGGAGCGCATGTTGTGCCTCCGCCCCAACCCATTGGGCGGCAAGCTCTTTTGGTGCGAATGCCACACCGCCGCGGTTGGGACATACTATGCAGGTATGCCCACTTCCGCATCGGCGTGGCCTTGCACCCAAAATTCAGCCGCAGTGCGGCTTGGAGGGACGCTGTCCTCAGCGTCCGAGTCGCTGCAACAAGACGGTCTGCCTAATTATGAGACGATTAGTAAAGAGGATTCGGGCTGCAGTGATGGCACCGGTGACTGGCCTTCCGGGAGTGGCTTTGACACTGGCCCTTGCGATGGGGGCTCTTCAAGCGGGCTTGGTTATCTGTGGCTTTTGATTATTGTTGTCTTGTTCTCTTTGCTGGCGTTCATGGTGACGCGCCATTTGTCAGGGAGGATTGCATCGGAGGCTGCGACAGGGGAGGGGGTGGAGCAAATTCATGACGAGACTTACGCTGAGGGCGCTGCCGGGGCGGAGATATTCGAGATAATGCGTGACATCCCGGAGCTGGAGGGCGACCACGAGATATGGGAGGAGCGTTTCGGCGCGGCATTGGAAAAGAGGCTGTTGGATCCAGAGAGTGAGGTGAAGGCGGAGGAGTTGAAGGCCAGGGACGAGTTTGCTGCCGGCAGGCTGGAGTTGCTGAAGAGGCTTGAGGGGGGCTCCTCCGAGGAGAGGAGAAATCTTTTGGATGCGGGTGGGCGGCCGGAGGAGGTGTTGCCGGAGTGAGGAAATATTTCTATTGCTGGGCAGGGCTGATAGTATTGTTTGCATTGCTCCTCCGCCTGATGGTCGCCCGCGATCTTCTCGCGGAGGATCCGCAGGTCGTGGAGCCCTCGGTCTACTCCGACATGCACACCTACAAGAAATACTCAGAGGAGATCGTCAGAGGCGAGTACAAGGGGGAGTTCTACTACCAGCCGTTTTATTATGTCGCCTTTCTACCTCTTGTGAAGGGGCTGTTCGGTTTCGGCCCGTGGCCTCTGATATTTGTGCAAAGTTTGATCTCCGCCGCGACTGTCTGGCTTTCGATACTTGTCGGCTCCATGCTCTGGGGGCGTCGTGCGGGTATAATATCGGGACTTCTGGTGGCGTTGTCCTCGGTGATGATAATTTATATTCCCTATCATCTGCTTGACACCCTGCAGGCGTTCTGGGTGATCCTTATTTCCTATACAGTGCTGAAGTGTTGTTCCGGGGGGTACAGAAGGGGGGGCAAATTGATTGGCTGGGGGCTTGCAGGCGTGTTCACCAGCCAGATCGGAAGAGCACACGTCTGAACTCCA
>CAZANS010000293.1:0-3516 GCA_964486565.1 uncultured Victivallales bacterium | reverse complement strand
TTGTTTGTCGCAGATCACGCCCTTCATACTTACAGTGCTCATTTTTTGGGTTTTCAGCGACAAGATTCAGGCCAATATTTTCCCGGGCGTGTGGACGACCTTCCTGTCGGCGTATCCCGCGACCTCATGGTCATGGGTTATCATTATTATGGTTCGCCTCTCCGAACTGTTGTGCAGTTCTTTGAAGATTTCAAGTATTTCCTTCCCGGTTGCCGTGTCGAGGTTGCCTGTGGGCTCGTCGGCGAGGATAATATCCGGGGAGTTGACCAGCGCCCTGGCGATTGCGGCGCGTTGCTGCTCGCCGCCGGACAGCTCGGCGGGCTTGTGGTCAAGGCGGTGCGACAGGCCGACTCTCTCAAGAAGCCTCTCGGCGTGGGCATCCTTTAGCTTGAACCCGTCTTTTAGCATTCCTGGAAGCTTGACGTTCTCGATCATCGAGAGTTCGGGCAACATGTGGTATGCCTGGAAAACAAACCCGATCCTGTCCCTCCGGAAGACGGCCTTCTGTGGGCTTTTCATCGAGGAGTATGATGTACTGTCGCAGGTGACCGAGCCCTTGTCGGCGGATTCCAGGGTGCCGAGGATATTGAGCAGGGTCGTCTTTCCACTGCCGGAGGCTCCCAGGATGGCCACCCACTCGTTTCTTCGGACCTCCAGGTCCACTCCCCTCAGGACGGGGACCTTGTTTTTGCCGAGGGCATAGGACTTGTGGAGATCTACTACCTTCAAGAATATCTCGGATTGCATCGGTGATCCTAGGCGCAGTTCATGCTCCGGTGTATTTGAGAGCGAAAGAGAGGCCGATATGGCTGCCGCAGAGGTCTAGCAGCGGGGAGGTGAGTGGAGACTGCTTTTTTTTCCCTTTTGCCGCCACGAAGAGGAATCCGTGGATAAAATTGCCGTCCCGCAGCGGGACATAGCCGATGCAGTCGAGTCCTTCCTCTACGATCCAGTATGAGGAATAGGTCTTCTTGTCGGCGGCGACGGCCATGAGTTTTTGCCAGTCTATGCCGGTCTCGGGGCTGTATGTGTCGAACCATACCTTAAGCACCTCGCTTCCGGGTCTGCGATCGAATCCGCGGTTCAGTGCACAGTTGTTGAAGTCGAGGCTTCTGAGTGCTGGGAGGGCCATGCATACGACATCGAGGTTGAGTGATCTGACCAGGAGGTGCACGATGTCAATTATTGACTTTGGTGACCATTCGGGGTTGAGCAGCGAGTCTGCCACCTCGAGGAGGTTGTTCACCTGATCTGTAAGCTCGTCCACCTTCATCTCGAGCATTTTCTCGGGTGGGATGTCGCTTTGCTGGAAGATTCTCGCCTTGGCTGATGGTAGGCTTCCGGGAAGGGTCTTCACATGCATTGAGCCTGTGCGTGTGGAGAGGGGCTGAGATGCCGCTGATGCCTGAGGCGGGGTGAATGCACGACCTTGTATTGGTAGTCCTTGTGCCTTTGGTGGTCTGGATACGGGGATGCCGGGAGGCAGAACGGCCTTTGGTGGTGGTTGAGCGGCCTGCCTGGCCTTCTCCATTTTAGCTTGTGATGGAAGCGGGTGCAGAGTCCCAGAGGATGAGGATTTGGATTTGGGCACAGGCGTGGCCTTTGGCACAGGAGGTTTTGCTGGGGCACCGTTCCTCTTCTGGGGAGCTATGCCTTTCACCGATTTGAACTTTGTTCCCTTTTTTGGAGCCGTCATGATTGTCCTCCAATTTTAACTGTTTACAACAAGTTGACCAATATGTTCCAAGTTCAATCTAGCACAATGTTTCATGAATGCAAGCCCTGGAGCATCTTAGTGATAGGTTTTGCCGCGGCGATGCGTATATTCTCCGGGACGACGATGCTGTGGGTCATTGTCTCGAGGGAGTGCAGGACGTTTTCTATGCGGTGCATTTTCATGTTCGGGCATACGGCCTGCTCTGACACGGGGATGAACTGCTTGCCTGGGTTCTCCTTGGAGAGTCTGTATATCATTCCGACCTCGGTGGCCACGATGATTTTTCTCGCGTCGGTCTGCCTGGCGTATTTCAGCATGCCTCCTGTGCTGAGTGCCTCATTGGCGAGTGCGACGACCTCGGGTCTCGACTCTGGGTGCACGATCACCCTTGCATCGGGGAACTCGGCGATACGGCGCTTGAGGTCCTCGGCTCTTATCCTCATGTGTGTTGGGCAGAAACCTGGCCAGAGGATCATTTTTCTCCCTGTGGCCTTCTGCACATATGCGCCCAGGTTCATGTCCGGGACGAAGATGATCTCCCTGTCTTGAGGCAAGGATGCCACGATGCCGACGGCGTTGGCGGATGTTACGCAGATGTCGCTGAGAGCCTTTACCTCCGCCGAGCTGTTGACGTATGTGACGACTATTGCGCGGGGGTGTTTTTTTTTGAGCCGCTTGAGTTCGGGTGCGTCCGCCATGTCGGCCATGGGGCATCCCGACTCCAGCGAGGGCAGCAGCACGGTCTTGTCTGGGGAGAGGATGTAGGCTGTCTCGGCCATGAATCGCACACCGCAGAAAACGATCACGTCGGCGGTTGTTTCGGCGGCCTTGATGCTGAGCTCCAGGGAGTCGCCGACGAAATCGGCGATGTCCTGGACTTCGGCGAGTTGGTAGTTATGGGTTAGTATGATGGCGTTTTTTTCCGAGCAAAGCTCGTTGATCGTCTTGATCATCTTGTCGCTGTCCAAAAAGGTTCTCATGGTGTTCTCCTTTATAAATGTTTCGCCACTTGCCGCTTTTTTTTCATCATCTTGCCAGTTCATCGGCGACATGTTTGATGAGGATTTTCTCGGTCTCCTCTAGGCTTGAAGCCTGAATCAGTCCCCCTGCGGCCATCTCATGGCCGCCTCCGTTGAGAGTTCTGGCGATGCGTCCTGCGGAGAAATTTCGGTTTTTAGAGCGCATTGAGAACCTGAATCCCTCGTCTTTGCGCCTGAGTATCGCGACCAGCTCGAAATCCTTTATCGCGCGTATTATGTCTATCAGGCCCTCTGTGTCCTTTTCGTTCACTGAATACTTCGTGAGTATGCTGTCTGAGAGGAAGAACCATGCGAAAAGCCCGTCGCACGCGGTCTTTAGATTGTTCAGGATCAGATCGGCCTCCATCCTTGCGCAATTTGCGGATTTTGAGAGGAACATTGATCTGATGATTGTTGAGTAGTCGGCGCCGGTATCGAGGAGTTCTGCGGCGCATCTTAGGGACTGCGAGTTGGTGTTGTCGAAACGGAAGCCGCCGGTGTCCATGATAAGTCCAGTGAGGAGGAATGTGGCGGTTTTCGGTGAGATTCGCCATCCGGGGATGCCCTTTAGCAGGTAGAAGATGATCTCAGTGGTGGCCGCGGCGTTGGGGAATACGAAGTTTTTTGTCGCGAAGCAACTGTTGTCGGGGTGGTGGTCAATGTTGATTGAGTTGAGCAAGGAGAAGTCAATGTCGCCGAAGCGTTTTGGGTTTGAGAAGTCGAGGCAGAGGATGGTGTCGAAGGAATCCAGGAATGGTAATTTTTCAGTGATATGCTTCG
>CAZANS010000292.1:0-3535 GCA_964486565.1 uncultured Victivallales bacterium | reverse complement strand
CCCGAACCCTTTTCAGCAGTTCGACATTGCTCGCAAGAACCGACTGTGAAACTTCCGGGTTCTTGCCGAGCTCATCGGCGCGTTGACGCAACGTGCTTTCCGAAGGCACCGCCTTGCATACAAAGCTCTAAGACTAATTGATTTTTCACCCTTTGGGTTAAGTGCCGCGGGCTCGACCCCGCCAAAAGCCCTTCCCAGGAATTTGGCTGGAAGCGCAAGCGTCTGCTGAAGGCTGCCATAGTCACTTAATCCGATTGTGCTTGTCAAGGGTTTCGAAGAGGTCTGGTTGGTGTATATCCTTGGTGTGTTTCTCAGGCATTAGCTCCCTGATGATTTTTGCCGTCATGGCGGCGCTTGCCTCCTCATGGGGGCGCGGGTCGGCGATCAACTCCATAAGCTCGCGAGAGGTACGATCTCCCCCGTGCTCCAGGCAGTAGGCCTCGACGTTCATCAGCTTGTACACGTTGACCCATTCCTTGTTGACCAGGATATCCATTTTGGGGTTTAGGAGGTAATATCCCCTTGAGAGTCTCCAGAAGACGGGCCTTTGGCGTCCTGTATCGGCGTTGCGGAACATCTCAGCGCCGGAGAGGATGCTTGAGATATACTGCCGCTTGCTACGGTATTCCGGGATGACTCTGTCGGGGAAAAACTCGAGGGCGAAAGCAAAATCCGGAGCACCGAAACCACGCTTCAGCATAGGTCCGCGGCTCTTCAAAATGTTGACTGTCAGGGCGAGCATGGCGTTCACCAGGAAGAAGTGCATGGTATGGTTGTCGAGCTTGACGAGCCGGTCAGCGACCCTGAGGCTTATGCTCTGAGGCTCGAGGAGGGGATATATCTCCGCCAGTTTTGTTGCCGCGTAGTTTTTATTGAAGAACGCCTCGCGTATGGCGACATGGAGTGCCGAGCGCCCCTGGCTGTCCATGAGGTTTCTGTCAGCGCCCATCTCAAGCAGTTTGCGGATAAGTTCGGCGTCACCGATTTTCGCGGCGAGCATCAGGGGTGTCTGGTTGATCCTGTTGCGGAAGTCCACACCGTGCCGTTGGGTGTAGTGCATCAATGTATGGTATGAGCGTTCCCTGAACATCTGGGAGTATTTTCTTTCGGTCTCCTGCAAGATCATATCCGGCCTGGCTGCACGGCTGTACTTCAGCAGCAACAAATCACTGAGCATCTCCGTGAGGTCATAGGTGACGGCGAATTCCGAAAGCAGCAGTTTCGCCTGCTTGTTGAAGTTTTTCGGGTCGAGTGCCTCTGCCTTGAGCTGTTCCAGACTGCCGGCATCCACCACCTGCCATGCTACCGGCTGGTTGCCGAGCAGCTCGCGTCTGATCCGGTCGGCATGCTCCTGCTTGCCCTGCAGCTCCAACCGCCTGGCCTCCTCACGCCATTCGTCTGAGGTGGATTTCTGGCCCCTGGCCGACGTGGTCTGCTTCTGCTCGACAAGATTCAGCAGGCGCAGCAGTGGATGCCCTTGGTTCTTCTCGAGGACGTGGAGGTTTTTGATCCCCCGTGTGACAGCGACGTAGAGGGAGTTGATATAGAACTTGTAGGCTTCCAGCGACTTGTCGGCCTTGTCCTTCGCGCGGGAATACTTGAGGTCTTTTTTCAGGTCGGCATCGGTTAGCCCACTGGCGATATCGGCGAACTCTCGGGAATTGCCGGAGATGAAATTGTACAGGATAATGTTGTCGTACTCGAGCCCCTTGGCCTCGTGGATCGAGAAGAGCAGCGGGGTCTTGAAGAAGGCTGCGGCGTGCTCTTTGTCCTCGTCCCGGGGGACAAGCACCGCGAATTTCGCAGACTGGGCGGTACGCGAGTTCAGCTCGTTCCTGACTTTCGGGGAATCTTCCAGGAACTCGATGATCCCGGAGGATCTGGAGCAGCTTGTTACCAGATAGTTGCTTTCGCGGTCAATGGAGCCGAAGCGGGCGTTCTTTATCAGGAGCAGACGGTTGGCCATCTCTGTTATCTCCGGCGAGTTCCGGTAGTTGGTGTGCAGGATACGGATGATCTCCTTGGAAGTCTGCTTGCATGGCTGTTCATAGAACATCGTCTTGACGCGGGACCAGGAGAAGAAGTTTGGATGCACGATCTGGTTCGAGTCGCCGCAAAGGATGAAGTCGCCAGGGTTCTTCAGCCCCTTGAGGATGAGCTGAATCTGTATATTGGTAAGGTCCTGCACCTCGTCCACCACGACGAAATCGTAAGTCGGCGACACCTTTTTCAAGTGGCCGTACGAGACGATATTGACATCGTGCCAGTCGTCGCCTTTCAGGACGGCCTTGAGATACTTCTGGAAGATGTCGTACACCTCGGCACGTTCGGCTTCGGGGAAGATTGACTGCTTCACGCCGAGCCCGAGATATTCCTCGGGCTCGAGATGCGGCTTGTCCACCGCCATGCCCGTCAGGACACCCTTGATCTCCTCGTAAAGCTTATGGGAGTCTCGTATCTTAACGGTGTTGCGGAAAGGCTGGAACCATTTGACGAACTTGCTGTATCCCATCTCCCTGCCCGGCGGGAGCGCGATACTCCCCAGGAGCTCGTCGAAACTGAGGAAGTCCACCTCCTGGCTGTCGTTCCAGTACCCGCTGGCGTAATACAGCTCCCTGGCGTTCTCGGTGAGGAAAGGTGAGCGCGTGACATAGAGGATCGAGCCTGTCAGGGTTTTCATCTTCTCGAGGGTCAGCACAGTCTTCCCGCTGCCAGCGGAGCCGATGACAATCACCGGGGGGCGGATCTTGAACACCTCGCTCTGGACATCGTCGAACGAGAGTATCTTGTCAAGCACGTGGAAATATCGGTTCGCGGGGTTGATATATTTGATCTCGACCTTATCCTCATTCGGCACCTTTGAGTCCTGGTGCAAGGACGAGAGCTTGTTCTCGTCAACGACCGAGCCCCCCAGGAACCGGGACTTGTCGTAGGCATGGTTGAATATTATCTCGAGCAGCAGCAGGCAGGTCTCGTCCCCGAATCTGCCGAATCTGAAGAGCAGCCGGTTGGTGTCGTCAAGCTTTGCCCGGTAGTAGCAGCCGGGATACAGCTTCTTCACGTCTGCAGACTTGAAGTCCCCCCTCTCAAGCATGACGCAGACCTTGTCAAACTTATCCTTCAGCTTCCCGTAATGAAGATCATTGTAAACAAGAATTTTCATGTTGTATATATTTTTATTTGCCCCACTATCCGACCTCCGACCGCAACGACAAGCGACAAGAGAGAAAGGTATCATTCCTGCCAAAATGAGCAAGCCGGGGGAATAAACTTTCGGGAACAATCGCTGAAAAAGGCCTTGAGGTCGCCGACAAGAGCCCTACTGGAATAGGGGTCAAGTGCTACGCGGCATGTCAGGGTTGAAGAAGGATACGATCTCCGCCAGTTTCTGATCCCGTCGTCAGTCAGGCATGGTGCAATGCGGCAACCCGAAGGGTTAAATCTCAAAAATTCTTCTAACCAAACCTGAAGAGTACATATCCAGGTATTTGCCGTTGAGCAGAGAAACGATACGTTGCTGGAACCCCAGAAGCAT
>CAZANS010000291.1:0-3545 GCA_964486565.1 uncultured Victivallales bacterium | reverse complement strand
CCCGCAATCACGGGGTCATTGCCGCTGCCTCGGAAACAGCGATTCTCGCACTAATCTGCCGAAAACTTGCCGCAGACAGGCAACTGAGGCATGCCGCCCGTCCGGGATCTGCGAAATCCGCAAAAAAATCAGTCTCAACTAACAATCCTAAAGACAGAAACTCAGGTGTCATGGAGTATAGGGCAAGTCACCAAAAAAATACTCCGTCCCTCTATTCTATTCTTCTTCTGCTGAGGCAACTGCTTCATTTAGGTTGATTCGTCCGAGCGCATGCATCGTCTCGGAAAGCTTTTCCGGGCTCAGGGCCTTTTCCCCGTATTTCACCAAGCAGAAGCTCTCGGTGACCTTCATCACGCATCTTGCCGCGCTGTCGGGAATATTTGTTATCCCTTCCGCGAATTCGAACGGTGTCTGGTTTGCACGTCTGATAATCTTCATCCTGGCGAGTGTATGCAGCATCTCGGAGTAGAACTTCTCCGCGGCCTCGAGCTGTACAGATGCCTGGTTGGCACGGGATTTCAGGCCGAATGTGATTCTGAGTCTGCGAATCAACCACAGTGCGATGACCGCAGCTAAAATGACCGCTATGATGCCGCTATGTTTATGGATCACCACGCCGGTGGCCTTGACAGACTCCGCCATGAGCGAGAGCAGGATGCTCTGGTCGGTGGAGGAGAACTCGACGATCTTCGAGTACCATACGAAATCCAGCCAGTCCCTAACTGTCATCACGAAACTGTCGCTGTCCCTTTCCGCAAGACGCTCGGCATAGGGCGTGGCATCGAAGGTGCTCCAACCTTTCCCCGGAATGTGAGCCTCGACCCAGGCGTGGGCGTTCTCCAGCCTCACGCTGTGGTAGTCGGCGAACTGGTTTTTCGGCGGCACCATGTAGCCGACGGCGACTCTTGCCGGGATTCCGAGCATCCTGGTCAAGACCGTGAGTGCGGATGCGAAACGTTCGCAGTGCCCTGAACGTTGAGAGAACAGGAAATCCTCCACCGGTGCCGCACGGTTGAGGTCCGGGGCTCCAAGCTCATAGGTGAAGTTCCCCTTCAGATGCCTCTCGAGAAGCTTTATCTGCATTTCAGGATCACTTTCCACACCGACAATATCCTGAAGCCATCGCCTCAGCTCCCCGGACTGCGGCGGCAGGGCTGTGTTCGCCTCGATATCCATATCGGAGAGCTTGGTTGGCAGGTGCTCCGTGACCCAGTACTCGTAATGGTTGGTTACCTGCGGGAAAATTCTTCCTACCACAATGCTGCCGCGGGCATCAACATACTCGCTCTGGAAAAAATTGCTCTTCATGTGCCTCACATTCTTGTCGGCCGGTATCGTGGAGCCGAGAAGACTCAGGTCCAGAACCGTGACATGGCGGTATTCGCAGTCATCGAGATTTCGCGTCGTGTAAAACTTCCCGCGCGTCCTCCCATGCTCGCTGGGGCTCCATATATTCCCATCGAAAGAGTCCAATGCGAAGCTTTTCAAGAAGGAGACATTCTCGCCCACAACCCTCAGGAAGGGCCTTCCGGCGATGTTTGCCCCGCCGCCTGCGGCATCCATCCGCTGGGTCAGAGGGCCTCTGCCTATCGCCGCCCCGGCATCCCTCCCTGAAATGAACCTTTTCCGAGGGAAAACGACAAAGAAAAGCACCATTATGAGGAAAGCCGACACGTATGTCTTCCATCCTGCACGGAAGAGCTGCGTCGTATCCGCCGAACGGCTTTCAGGCACATGCACACAGCTTAGGGCGCCGGGGATAAGCACTATGGAAAGCAGGATGACTATGACGAAGCTGTAGTCCAGGATGAACTGGCTGCCGACCGCGAGGTGGGTGATTGCGATAAGCAGCGAGATGAATCTGTTGCGGGCCGTCATTGGCGACATCAGCCGCATGAGCTGGAGGACCACCAGAGCGTTGCCCATGGCGATGAGCCTGTGGTATGGGTTATGCCCCAAAAATCTGATCGACAAAACCAGAGTGGCGAAGAATACCACCAACTCCACGCTCTCAGGAATCCGGCGCCTGGAGGGCTGGCCTGCCACGGCCACAGTCCACAACAAGGCAAAAAACGCAGGAATGTAATAGTTTTCCCAGGCGAACCCCTGGCATACCAGCCCCAAAAGCACCATGAGATTAAGCTGCGATATGATTCGTCTTGCCATTAAAGCACCGTGTCCCTCGTGTAGAATTTGACTCGCACATGCTCTGGCGTGTCGAAGGTGTCTGCGGTGTCTGATGGGGCATACATCGTGACCGTCCTGCCCTCGCCGGCAAGCTCGGAGGATACTTGGGCGAAAATATCCGGATCCCCCGATGCAAGCACAAAACACAAAGACGCGCGCCTTGGCGCGGATTCTGCGGCCTTCCTGATTGATTCCCTGTCGGCAACCGATGATCCGGAAGGCTCAAGGCGCGCCAGCAAGTCCAGCAGTGCCGATCCGTCAGAGAACGGGGGGAAATGGTGCAGTTCGGATGTGTGTAGAGCCAGCATGTCAACGTGATGCCCCGCATCCAGCGCGGAGAACGCCAGCGACCCAGCCAACCTCACTGCCCTGTCGAGGCTGCTCTCCCCGCTGGCATCCACGGGGCCGCATCCCCGGTCAACAACAATGGCGACCCTGCCAGAAAGCTCCTCGCTGAACTCCTTCACCATCAGGCCCAGACCCTTTGAACTTGATTTCCAGTGTATGTGCTTGAAGGAGTCGTCTGAGGTGAAGGGTCTTATCCCGGCAAAGCTGCTTCCCGAAGGGGACTTGTGCTTCCCGGCGAATGATCCCCCGAGCATCGGCTCAAACCCACCTGCAGGGGGTGGCGAGCAGTCATATACCTTGGGGACCACAAGGAACTCGCCGGTATTGTCCAGATGCCGTACCAGATGCACGAGACCGAAGGGGAAGGAAGAGCTGATCATGAGACCCGACACAGGGTACACCCCCCTTACCGGGAATGATATCGCGGGGGGCAGATGCGTCTCCTCCGAGGGGGGTACGATGTCCGCCGACAGCACCCTGCCGAACTTCGAGCGGATTTGAATCATGCCCTGTGGCGAGCCTGAGAGATTCCTGATCGTCACCGAGTCTTCGGAGGCCCCACCCTCAGTCATCCGTATGCTGCGGGGAAACTCAAGCCTGAGAAGCCTCAGACAGCGCATGGCATAGAAGATGTTGAGGATGAAGCACGCGCCAAGCAGGCCGATTATGAAAAATATCAGCCCGGATTGCGACTGCATGGAGGAAAGATACAGCAGGCCCATCAGAACAAGTAATGTCGCTCCGCTTTTACTCGGCATGGCTATGTCGCAGTTAGTGATGTGTCTAGATCGGCACTTCTACCGAATCGGTGATCCTTTCTATCGCGCCGTCACCCGAGGCGCTGGCTAGCCGGGTACCCTTCCGCACTATAACCCTGTGCGAGAGCACCGCGGGCGCCGATTGCTTGATGTCGTCAGGAAGAACATACCCGCGCCCCTGCATCAATGCACGCGCCTGACTGTAGCGCAGGAGATCAAGAGAGGCTCGCGGGCTGGCGCCGTACTCAAGGG
>CAZANS010000290.1:0-3549 GCA_964486565.1 uncultured Victivallales bacterium | reverse complement strand
CTCTGATGCGTCTTCCTTTGATATCTCGTTTTTGTCCATAAGCTTGTTGACATCCCTGGCAAGACCGTGAAGCACGGCTGTCGCCCCGGCGATGTTAAGATCGTCGCATACCGCCTCGCCAAACCTCTGCTCCGCCTCACGTAAAAGTGTGTCCAAACCAACGGCATCATCGCCCCCGGCATCGCCCAGGCGCCGGAACAACTCCGCGAATGACTCCAAAGTCTTGCGTGCCTGGTCCAGCGCATTGAAGGAGAAGTCGAGTTTCTTGCGGTAATGCGTGCCCAGCAGTACAAGCCTTATCTCCTCAGCCTTGTACCCCCTGTCAAGCAGATCACGCAATGTATAGAAGTTCCCGAGCGACTTCGACATCTTGTCCCCCTCGACCGTCAGATAGCCGCAATGCAGCCAGTAGTTCACAAACCTGCACCCGTTGGCCGCCTCGCTCTGCGCTATCTCGTCCTCGTGGTGCGGGAAAAGATTGTCTATACCACCCGTATGTATATCAAACGTCTTGCCGAGATACTTCATGCTCATCGCGCTGCACTCTACGTGCCACCCCGGACGCCCCCTCCCCCACGGGCTCTCCCAAAAGACATCCCCGTCCGACTCCGACCAGCTCTTCCAAAGAGCAAAATCCGCCACCGCATCCTTGTCGTACTCGTCGTTGCACACCCGCTCACCGGAACGCTGGGAACTCATGTCCACACGCGAAAGCCTGCCGTAATTTGCGAATTTCGCAATAGAGAAGTACACCGACCCGTCCCCGGCAAGATAAGCATAACCTTTCTCGATCAACGTCCCGATCAGGGAGATCATCTCCGGTATATGGTCCGTCGCGGCAGGATAATACTCCGCATTCTCTATCTTCAACAAGGCGATATCATCGAAGAACGCCCGCTTGTACTTCCCGGTGAACTCCGACAGGGCAAGCCCCGCCGCACGCGAGTCCCGTATCGTCTTGTCGTCAACATCAGTCAGATTCATCACCTGCTCGACCCGGTAACCGCAATACTCCAATACCCTCCTCAGTAAATCCTCGAATATATACGCACGGAAATTGCCTATGTGAGCATAGTTGTAAACAGTAGGGCCGCAAGTGTACATCTTCACCACCCCAGGAGCCAAAGGAACAAACTCTTCCTTGCCGCGACTCAACGAATTGTAAAAAATCATACCCATATATCTCCATAATCCTCAAAAAACCCCTTACAATAACTGCCAAGCCGGACAATTCAATCCGCAGTTAAACCGCAGGCGCACAAAGAAGCCATGCCCCCGCATGTCGTTTCTGTCAAGTCCATTTCGCCCGTCAAGTCAGCACAACAATTCAACCTAAATAAAGCAGTTGCCACAGTGTGCCGTGGATCTATTCTTATCATTGCCACACTGACAGCGGAAGGGCTTCTTATCCATCCACATGTATTTCACAGCATATCGCTCCAGCACAAGCCTCACAAAATCTGCAAACAACATCACCAGAAATTGCCGGAAAACAGCCGCCAAATAATCTATGTTGCATTTTCCCACTTCTATGCTATAGTCCACACTGTATTCTATCTAGGGGGGCACTTCAGCAAAGTGCATACCCCAGTAAATTAATTATCCGATCGTGTTCGAGTAAAGATATCCGATTGTTATAAAATCTGACAGGAGGCAGCTGGTCTATGGGATGCGCATGGAAGGGCAACTGGGATGAGACAAGAGGTAACTTCGTTGCATGGTGGCGGCGTGAGGGTTTGTTGGTAGGCTTGTTGAGTAGTCCGCTGCCACAGGGTTTCGTGCCGCATGAACAGGTCGAGGACGTGCCCGAAAAGGAGGTCTTCTCGGAATACTTCACGGACAGCCGGTGGCGTGCGGCAAGGAACCACTACGAGCTGGCCAAATCATACTTCCCAATGGATGTGCTTCCTGTGACCAACGCCAACTACGGCCCAGGGAACCTGGCGACGTTTCTCGGGTCCGAGCCTGAGTACCGCAGGGACACGGTATGGTATTATCCCTGCATCGCGGGCAAGCTCGAGCCCGAGAGGCTTCCCCCTCTTGCCTTCGACGATGAGAACAAACACTTCAGGATAGTGGAGGAGACCCTGAAACTTAATGCCGATCTTGGCAGGGGCAAATATCTCACCGGGTGCCCTGATCTGATCGAGAATATTGACGTACTCGCGTCTCTGCGAGATTCGCAGGTTCTTCTGATGGACATGATCGAGCGCCCGGAGTGGGTCGAGAGGAAAGTCATGGAGATTAACCGGGTATTCTTCGATGCCTACGAGAGGATATACGATATCATCAAGGGCGACGACGGCAGCTCGGCGTTCTGGGCATTCAGTTTGTGGAGCGAGGGCAAGGTCGCAAAGGTACAGTGCGATGCCTCGGCAATGTTCTCGCCGGAGATGTTCAGGCGCTTTGTCGTGCCGGCCCTCGAGGAGCAGTGCGAATGGCTGGATAACTCCATGTTCCACCTCGACGGGCACCAGTGTCTCTGCCATCTTGACCTCCTGCTCGGAATAGATGCCCTCGACGCCATCGAATGGACCCCTGACCCATCCGTCCCTAGCGGAGGAGACCCTTGCTGGCACAATCTGTATAAGCGAATCCTTTCAGCGGGGAAGTCTGTGCAGGCAGTGGGCATCATGGTTGACGAGGTTCAGCCGTTGCTCGACACGGTCGGAACCAAAGGCATCTACCTCCTATGCAACATAAAAGATGTGAAGGAGCTTGAAAAACTCGAGGCAATAGTCTCTCAATACCGATGAGGGAAATCCTGCGGCGACGGGATCGTGGCAGGAGTAGAGGTGAAACATCTGAAAAAGGAAAAGAACATTCACCGTCATCTGTCTTTGAGGTGCGCCCAAAAAACTGGACAGGCGAATAAGGTGTGAAATCTCATTAAAACCGTGTTAAATTAAGGCAAAAGGAGGTTTTACAATGAGAAGGACGTTCGACAGCAAGTTCAAGGCGCGTGTGGCTATTGAAGCGATCAGGGAGGAAAAGACGATTGCAGAGATAGCCAGTCAGTATGAGGTTCACCCCAACCAGATAAGTCAATGGAAGAAGGAGGCAGTGACCAACATGCCGGATCTTTTTCAGGACGGTCGCAAGAAGCGATGCTCCAGCAGAGAGCCTGAAATATGCACGGACGACATCTTCAGGGAAGTCGGGATACTGCGCGTGGAAAATTCCTTCCTAAAAAAAAAGTACAGGGAGATTTACGGCCAAAGCGCGAGCTTATAGAACCGGAGCACAAGCAGTTGTCGATAGCCAGACGGTGCGGCGAAATGGCTGGTGCATACCATCAACTGCCTGTGCCCGCCATTTCGCCGTGGCGAATGCCGTGCCTGCCGCCCCAACCCTTTGGGCGGCAGGCTCTTTTGGCGCGAATACCACGCCGCCGCGGTCGGGACGACTAAGCAGGTATGCCCACTTCCCTATCGGCGTGGCCTCGCATCCAAAATGGCGCGCCGCGCGGGCACGGGGAGTTTTGAAATTGGCTCAGAGAACCAATTTAAAAGAGAGGAGTTCGGCAATGGAACAACCTGAACACGACAA
>CAZANS010000289.1:0-3581 GCA_964486565.1 uncultured Victivallales bacterium | reverse complement strand
ACTTTTCAAGCAGCTCTTTGCGCACGGCCTCGGGGTCGGCATCCTTGCACTTCACGCACATGAAATATCCTGAGTTGAATGGCAGGGGCTCGAATGAAAAGGCGTATTCTGGGTGGCTCGACAATATCTCGCGGACTCTCCTGTAGCGCCTCTTCAGCACCTCGAGCTTCCGCGCCTTCTGTTCGGCGTACACGCTTTCCCGGTAGGCCTTCAGAAGGATGGCTTGGCCGATTCCCGAGCAGTTTGATATGCTGCCGCGGATCGCGCCGGCGGTTTTCGCCTCGAGCGCCTTGAGCTGTTTTTCATCGGCGTTCTTTACTGCGAAAGTCGCAAACCCCACCCTGAAGCTCCATACGTAGTCCTCCTTGGTCGGTCCGTCGAGCTTGAGCGCCAATATGTTCTCATGCAGGTCGGCGAACATCGCGAAGAGCGACTCCCTGTAGACACATTTCTCGTATGCGAGGCCGAAATAGGCGTCGTCGAGGATGACCAGCATCTTCGATCCCTCCGAAGCAAGCCTGAGAAGGCCTTCCTTGATCTGCATGGCCTCGTCTTCTGTGACAGTGTAGCCGGTGGGGTTGTTCGGGAAATTGAGCAGCAGTATCTTCTTCTGCGAACTTGATGAGCGAAGTTTCTCTATCATGCCCTTGACATTGTAGCCGTCGTTGTCGAAGGTCTGGAAGGTGCTTATCTTCGCGCCGAACGAGGTATTGAAGATCAGCTCGTAGTTGTCCCAGTAGAAATCCGGCATGACAATCTCGTCGCCCTCGTTGACGAAGAGGAACCCGGCGAGATATAGCGCATGCGTCAATGCGCCGGTAACCACAGGCAGGCTGAAAACCTTGCCCTCCAACGAGGGGTTCTTGCGCAGAATCTGACTTCTCCACTCCTCGCGGATGTCGGGCAACCCGAAGCTGGGTGTGTAGAGGAACGTCCCTGCCGGGACGTTCAGCGAGCTTTTGACACAGTCGAGCACCATAGCCGAGCCGTCGTCCTCGAAGGCGGTGCCGATGGTGGCGTTTATGCCCTTGCCCTTCGCCTCGGCGGACTGCCCGAGAATTCCCTTGAACGGGAAGTACATCAGCCTTCCGCGCTCACTTAGAAGATCCATCACACAGTTTGCCGGCGCGGTGATATCCTTGTTCAAGGATTCGGCCATCGGGGGTGTCGGCTGCTCTTTCATTTCATTCCACAAGTTTGTTTATTTCGTGCCTATTTGCTGAATTTCTCGGCAATTGCCTGATATCCGAGGTGTGCGAAAAGATTGTCAAGCACGACCATTGCTGTGTAGTTCTCGGCCACCGGCCAGACTCTGGCGACGATTGTCGGATCCCTGCGGGTTATCGCGGCAAGGTTCTTGTTCTCCAGGGTGTACTTGTCTATTGTGTGCTGCGGCTTGTCTATCGTAGGGGTTCCCTTGACCGCGAGCCTGACGACGATGTCCTGCCCGCTGGCTAGGCCCCCGGTGATCCCGCCCGCGCTGTTCGAGTCGAAGACGACCTTGCCGCCCTCGGAATGTATCTGGTCGTTGCTCTGAGACCCGGTCATCCTGGCGACCTTGAACCCGGCGCCTACCTCTACTCCCTTGATGGCACCTATGCCCAGCATCCTGCCTAGCTCGGCGTCGAGCTTGTTGAACACCGGCTCGCCGAGACCCGTCGGGGCGCCCATGACCACAACCTCCACCAGGCCGCCTGCGGAATCGCCCTTCGAGGACACGGCTTTGCATGCCTTCACCATCTCCTCTGCGGCGGCGACATCCGGGCAGTTGACGATATGGTGCACACCGTACTTATCCTCTATCTCCTTCCTGTCCATCGGCTTCTGGGTGCCGCGTATCGCCTCGATCTCCTTCTCGATCTCTGCGAAAATCGCAGCTTTCTCGAGGAAGCGCATGTCGTTGCGAACCCTCCCGCTGACGTAGACCTGCTGGTAGAACGGGTCGAAGTCGTGCCGCATCCTCTTGTAGTTCTCGGTGGAATCGAAGACTTGCTCGTGGTCCGCGTCCCCGCAGGCCACCCCGGCGATCTCCTTTACAAAGGAGAAAACCCTGATGCCGAACTTCGCCAGCACCCTCTTCGCAACGTATCCTGCGGCGACGATGGTCGAGGTGTACCTGCCTGAGAATATCCCCGCTCCGATCGCGTCGTCGCAGGGGCCGTACTTCATGAAGGACGCATAGGACGCATGCCCCGGACGAGGGGTGCGGTTGGTGTCTTGGTACTGCTTGATATGGATGAAATGCCTGTCAAGGTTGGGTATCAGGATCGTCAAGGGCGTCCCGTTGGTATAAAATGCGTTCCCGGCGCCCTCGATCGTGTCCGCTGCATTTACACCGGCATAGATTATGGGCAGGTCGGGCTCTTTCCTCGGGGATGAAAGCTCGTCGGCGCCCGGCTTGCGGAGAAGCAGGTCGCCGTAAAGTTCCTGCTCGGTTATCATCATACCCGGGGGGACGCCTTGGAGAACGCTCGTCAATCCTTCCTGATACGAGCCGCCGCCAACTGTGACCTGAAAGTTCCTGCCTGCTGAGCAGCCTATCATATTTTCCTCCTAAAAATTTTTCTTTCTGGATAAAGTAGTGATGTTTTTGTCAGAAAAACTTGCCAGGATATCCTATCTGCCTGCCCTTCCTCCCAGAAAAACTGGGGGATTAAGGATTTTCCTTGTTCGGACGTGCGCCGCTCGGATCCTGTATTCCTCGATGCCCGTGTTTGGCAGGGGCACGAGGGAATCGTCAGAACTGACTGGCGCCACCCCCGGCCGCCTTGGAGCCGCCAGAAGTCTCGCGTCGAAACCGCGTTCCCGTCGAGAACGGGGGGAAAGTATTCCCTCAAGTTGCTTTTTCAAGTGCCGCAGGAAATATTTTCATGTTTTTTTAACGTGAAGATAATAACCCTCTCACCGGTGGTCGTGCTGATGTCGGTGTGCAAGCTGGTGACCTCGGCCTTCAAAATGTCCTCGACAACAGCCTCAAGCAGCGGGCGTGCCTTCTCGAGCAACGCCTGCCTGACCTTCTTGATGAGATCTCGCCCCTCCGAAGCCTCTGTGGATCCGCTGGAAGCGAGCTGGTGCTCGGCCTTGGTCAGGACTCCCTTCAGCCTCACCAGCACAATGTCGTCGAAGATGTAGGTCTTGGCCTCCAGAGGGCCGCGCCCCATGTACTCCTTCTCGAACTTGACCAGTGCCTCGCTTATCTCAGATTCAGGCTCTTTCTTGCGCTTCGACATAATAAATGACCTTTGTATACATTTCCATATCCCTGCCGTGCAAGCCGCAAATATACTGCTAAATCCGCAGTTTCCAAGCAGACAACAAAAAATCGAATTCGAATACAGGTGTCACGGCACACTCTCGCTGAATCCCTACCTTCAGATTTCTTGATCCCGCAGTCAGAGAAACGGAGAAACGGAGAAGGGGAGAAATCCTAAACAAATTCAAATTCCCAAATTTCAAAACAGTAGGGCGGAGGTTTTAGGTGTCAGGTGTCAGGAAGGGTCAACAGGGTCAATGGGGTCAATAGAGACGATAGGGAAAAACGAAGAGATTCGGGTGTAAGAGTAAGTGTACGAGTAAGTGTA
>CAZANS010000288.1:0-3586 GCA_964486565.1 uncultured Victivallales bacterium | reverse complement strand
AGCTTCAAAACCGCTGTCAACAATGACCTTGGCGGAGGATGCATCGAAATACAAGCGCAGGTATTCTACATGGCCAATCCCAGTGCTGGACTTTATCATCCCAGAGAAAGGCTGTCACGTTCACCCTCTCAACTCCGGGCAATTCCATATGCATTATGGGGAAACAGGGGCAATCACCCCATGATCGTATGGCTGAAGGCGATATAATGCTCCATACAAGTCAGTATCCATTCCCATTCGTTTTTTTATATTGGCTCACTTGCTCGCCAAGAAATGCGAGCCTGGTGCTATGTGCTCAGCAGGTCTTTAATCTTGGCGGAGGATGTTGCGTTCTGGATTTGGGCGAGTTTGTCCGGGTTTTGGAGGCTTGATGCGAGTTCTGCGAGTGCTTTGAGATGTGTGTTTCCGCTGCGTTCGGTCGGGCTGATTAGTGCCATGGTTATTTTTGCGGGGCGCTCGATGGATTTGAAGTTGACGGGCTTGGCGCACAGTGCGACCATGAGTGTGGGTTTTTGAACAAGGTCTGCATGACCGTGCAGGATGACGATACCCGGGGCCATCTCGACGGGATACGACAATGCGGATCTGGAGAGTATTAAGCGGGCCTCTGAATTCTCCCTTGATGACAGATCCGGCAGTGCCCCGCCTACGATCGATGCGATCATCTGGTCGAGGGAATCTGTCGGGATCGGATTTTCGGCATGGACTATGCTCATTACCCGTTCTTCTGTCCCGCGATCCTCACCGGATTCGATCTCGACAAGCTCCTCGGCCTCGAGACTGGGGTACACTGTGATAAGGTTGAGCTTGGGGAATTTCGAGGCGAGGGTCTCGGGCAGCCTTTCGAGCCCGGGCATCCAGAAAGATCCGTGTTTTCTTCCTGTGGGCAACACGGCGAGGTCGTCCTCGGCGATGATTGAGTAGAGGTGGCCGAGCACCGAGCGCCAGTCAGGCAGCTCCATGAACACGGTCTGGGTCTTTGGCACCGCTTTTTCGACAATTGCCTTGAGTTTTTTCTCTTCGCCCGACTTGACGATGAAGACATGGAGTTCGGCACCGATCTGTTTGGAAAGGAGCTTGGCGTCACCGAGCATTCCCGAGAGGTCCTCGCAACGGTCTGCCATTGGCGGAAGGGGCAATAGCACTCGCTTCGTCGTGTTTATCGGGCCGGCAAGGCGACAGGCAAGTATCCTCGCGGGGCATTCCTCGAGGATCGTGTCGCGAATGTCCCCGAAGATGCTCGGGATACCCTTCCTTGGGGCTCCCCAGCCCATCACGACGACATCGGAACGCAGCTCCCTTGCCGCCCTGACCAGTCCGTCGCCGACGTTTAAGGCGAGTCTCAGGGCCGGGTTGATTATGCGGTCCGCCGCGGCGGCATGGCTCATGCACTCGGCAAGCAAACGCTCGCCGGCCGCCACCTCCCTGTCGAGATTCTCCCCCTCGTAGGCTATGGCAAGCGGCTGCACCTCGCCGGGAATGGATTCATCCTTGAGTATAAATGCGAGATCCAAAAGGTTGGCCGCGGAACTGGGATTGAAGACCGGGACGAGCATGTTCTGGCTTCTCCTTCCCTGTGAGCTGGGCTTGTGGACTTTCGCTGCCTCCTCGGCGGCAAGCTCCCTGCCGTAGCGGTCTACCATCCAGGCACCCAGGGGGCAGGTGACAAGGATCATCGCTATCGCGCCGTTGAGCACGGCACCGTCGAATATCTTCAGCTCGTAGCCCACAAGCACCGCGGCAAGAGTGGCGGCGGCCTGGACCACGCTCAGACCGAACATGACATTGCTGCTTTCCTTCGAGTAGCCGAAAAGTTTCCCCGCCAGCTTCGCCGCGATGTATTTGGTCGCCACCACCCCGGCGATCATGCTCAGCGCCACAATCCATGCCTTGGGATCTTTAATCAGGGATGCCGGATCAACCAGCATCCCCACAGAGAGAAGAAAAAACGGGATGAAAAGAGTGTGCCCTACAAACTGGACCCGGTTCATCAGAATGCTTTTCTCAGGGATCAGCCGGTTGAACGCCACACCTGCCAGAAAGGCTCCGATTATCGGCTCCATCTTGGCGAAATGCGACAAATATGCGAACGTGCAGACCACGGCCAGGACGAAGAGGAACTGGGCCCCGCCCTTCTCCGGGACACGCTTGAAGAACCAGCGGCTGAGAAGAGGTATGGCCGCGGTGGCCAGCCATACCAATGCGAGGATGCCCAGCAGAAAGCTCGCCCAGAACTTGAAGCCCAGCTCCACGTTCCTGGCCATGTCGGCGACAACGCCAAGCACCATAAGCGCCAGGATGTCCGTTATTATAGTCGCCCCGACGGTTATCGAGACGGCCTCATGCTTCACTATCCCCAGGCGGCTGGCTATTGGATACGCCAGGAGTGTGTGGGAGGCGAAAAGGCTGGCCATGAGCACTGATGCGGGCCATGAGAAGCCGAGCAGGTAGCGCCCCATGAGCGTACCGAAAATCTGCGGCACGAGGAAGGTCAGCAGGCCGAACCCGATGCTTCGGTTGCGGGTCTGGGAGAAACGGTAGAGGTCAATGTCGAGCCCCGCGATGAACATGATGTAGAGCAGCCCCACGGAACCGAACATCGTAACCGCGCCCTCCCTGACCAGAAGACCCAACACACTGGGACCCAGGATTGTCCCTGCAAGAAGCAGAAGCACCATATCCGGGACACCAATGCGCTCCGCCAGAAGAGGTGCCACAAGTATGACGGTGACAATCACCGCGAATATCAGTACCGGATCAGACAGAGGTGCAAACATGCTTCACTCCTCAAGGGCCGACAATCGGCGACAATGCCTCGAACGACAATCCTGCCACGACACCGGTGAGATAGCTGCCGAAACTGAACAAATGGCGGGATGACATGAAGATCACCATCATTATCATGAAAGTCGCCCCGTTGACGAACTCCGACGAGGAAGTCCTGAAGCCCGGGAAGAAAGCACAGAGCACGCCATGACCGTCCAGCGGCGGCACAGGGAGCATGTTGAGCATGAAAAGAACGCTGTTCAACACTCCGCCCATGCTGCAGATCGAGGCCAAAGGCTCATGACCGCGAAGCCATGCAAAACCAAGACCGAAAGAGAAAATCAGAAAAAGCATCAGATTGGCGAAGGGCCCCGCGAAAGACACCACCGCCTCCCCGTAGGGGCGCCTCAGCCTCGCCCTGTTTACCGGGACCCTGCCGAAGGCCAGGCCGATGAACAACATCATCAGCAAAGAGGCCATCCCCATCTGCTTGAATGGATTTAGCGTCAGATGCCCAAGCAATTTCGCCGTGTCGTCCCCCTGCCACAGCGCCGCCCGCGCATGAAAATACTCATGCAGGCAGATCGAGAACACCAGTACCGTACAGTACATCAGAACATAGTCTAAACCGTTGTCCCTGAGAAGAAAAATCATCAGCGCTCCAAGTTTTTCATTGTGCCCCCGAAGCATCAAGCATGCCGCCGGAAACAGGGCAGAAAACAATATAACCGCCTTTCAACGCAAGTCAAAAACATTACACGGCATTACTGCACTCCACGACACTCCCAACGATTCCCGGCAGCAAATCTTTGGTTTCCGC
>CAZANS010000287.1:0-3596 GCA_964486565.1 uncultured Victivallales bacterium | reverse complement strand
GGTCTGACGGCTCTGACGGGGCATCTCCGCTAGGGCCGGATATCCTGCCCCCGCGGCTCCGCATTCTCACAGCATCGAGGCATCTGGCCAGGCTCATCGCCCAAGTCAAGCCGGACCTGCTTCTGGCATACCGGATAACGAGCTACGGTTTCCTGACGGCGAAGTCCGGGTTCCATCCGCTGGTGATCGCGGCGCAGAACGAGCAGATCGTATACCTCCCAAGGCCGTCGTTTCTCAGAAGGAGCTTTCTGAGCAGATGTGCGAGGTTCGCAATCTCCGAGGCCGACCTGATCCACTCATGGGGGGGGAACATCACCGCCGGGTTGCAGAAGTTCGGCGCGCCGCCAGAGAAAATCCTGACCCTCCACCGGGGAATTGACACAGATGCATTCAAAATCCTCCCCGGACAACACGAAAGAAGGCACTCCGCCGACAGGCCGCCGGTATTCATCTCATCAAGGTCGCTCGCCCCGGAATATCTGATTGACAACCTCATCAAGGCATTCAGGGTTGTCGTTGACAAATTGCCTGGCTCCGCCCTGGAGATCGCGGGCACCGGCCCGGAGGAGGACAATCTCAAAAACCTGGCCGACAACCTCGGCTTGTCTCAAAACGTCAGGTTCCACGGGGCACTTGTAAAGAACAAAATGGCCAGCCTGCTCAACGACTCCGACATCTATGTCTCCACAATCCGGACCGAGGGGATATCAAGCTCCCTGCTCGAGGCCGCCGCATGCGGACTCATCCCCGTCGTCGCGGACATACCGTCCTCCAGGGAAATCGTCACGGATGAAGTCAACGGGTTTCTCGTCTCCAGCGACGACCCGGGCACTCTCGCGGAGGTCATGATCCGCGCCGCCAGCTCCCGAGGAAAAATCTCAGAAGCAGTGGCAACGAACAGCAAAATGATAAACACGCAGTTCAACCGCGACACCAACCAGAAAACCTTCATCCTCCAATACTCAGAACTCATCGAACAATCCAAAAAAAAAATCTGCCGTGATGCCGTGGTGCTGTAGTGCCGTGGAGGAAAACACTCCACCCCTCTTCCGCTCTATTCCGTTTCCCAACGTGAAACGCAAGTGCCTGGGCAATCAGCAGGACCCTCGCCAGGACTCTCAGGGTTTCTCAGGGTCACACTCCGTGTGACATGCCCCACAGAGTTGTTACGTCTTGTCAATGTTGACACCTAGTTTCCCGGCACGTTTTTTCCATTTTTCCCTTGCCATGTGCCGCATGTCCTCGACATTATCCATTTCATCTTTGATCTCCGTGCCCAGCAGTGTCTCGATGGTGTCTTCCATCGTAACGACCCCGGCAGTGCCACCGTATTCATCAATGACCACTGCAATGTGCTGGCGAAGTTCAAGCATGTCATTCAGGAGCATTGTCAAGGACATGGATTCGGGAACAGCAGGGATATCTCGCTTCAACGCCTCAATCGGGGTTTCTGAGTCTCCCTTGGCGGCCAACAACAAAATCTGATCCTTCAGTACAAACCCCGTGATGTCGTCGAGCCCCCCCTTAAAGACCGGGAGGCGAGAGAAAGGGCAATCTTCCAACGATTCCATTGCCTCGGCGACCGTGATGCCTTGCGGGAGTGTGGATATCACTACACGGGGCGTCATGATGTCGCCGACAGTAATCGTGTCCATCTGAAACAGATTTTGAAAGATACGGGACTCGTGTTGCTCGACATGGCCCTCTTTGCTCCCGAGCGTCGCCATGGCAATCATTTCGTCCCGGCTGAAAACATGTGCAGTGCTGCCATTGCCTATCCTTTTGGTGATCTTTTCTGAAAGCCAGACGATTGGATAGAGAGAATAGATCATTGCCTTGATAGCGACAGCAGTGATGCCGGCCAGTTGTTTCCAGTAGACGGCACCTATTGTTTTGGGAATTATCTCCGAGAGGAAAAGGATCATCAAAGTCAACAGGGCGGAAAACAGCCCGACCCATGCGGAACCGAATATCTCTTTGGCTTGTGCACCCGCCATGACTGCACCGGCCGTGTGGGCAATCGTATTTAAAGACAGGATAGCGGCAAACGACTGATCCACATTGGTTATCCTCAATGATTTCAGCAATTTCCCGAGCTTCGGGCGATCAGCTCGAATGCTTTCTATGAATGATGGGGTGATACACAAAAGAACTGATTCCGCCACCGAGCATACGAAAGAGATCAATATAGCCCAAAACACATAGACGCTGAGCAAGAAAATATCATTGGTGTTGTCAGGAATCTCCGACATGTCATTCGCATGCACTACGTTTGTCGCCAGAAGCAATAAAACAAATGTCAGGAAAAAACGTCGAAAAACAATTTTCATATAAGGTTGAACATAATCCTAAACACATTGCAAAGAATAAAGTAGAAACATATCGCAGCAAACAAAAAAGTCAATGAGCTTTTTCAACAGGAAGCAGAATTGCCGCTTGAATTGTAATGGCTCAGTCTTTTGGTGGGGTCGAGGCTACGACACCCGAGGAGGTAGGACGAGGCTGTGTAGTATTGACCCCGAACCAAAGAAAAAACTGAGCCATTACCTTGAATTCCTGCTTGAACTAAGGATAAATTAGTTTTTTTTAAACAGAAACGATTCAACAAGCTGTACGGATAAAAAATGGAGAAGATGACAATATCAATAGTGTTTCTTGCCATCGGGTTCAGCTTGTACGCAAATCCAATTTCTTCTGACAAGTCCTTGCATCTCGTTGAAGAACAAGTCTGGATTGAAGTAGGACCGGAAAGCACGGAAGTTTCAGGAACATTCTTTTTTAAGCTCGGCCGGGAAAAAAGAAGCATATACACCTTCCATCTGCCTGTTTATGTTCCCCTTGATTGGAGCAATGAGTTGATCAAGGAAAACACCAGGCTCAAATTTGCTGTCAAGAATACTGTTTCGACGAAAAAGATTATTGACAACAAACCTGATTATCTTTTAAATGAGTTGAAAGCACCTGATTCCCAGAAAGTGGCCTGGTACGAAATCAGAACAACAGAGTTTAGAGGGGCAAAAACTGCCGGCACGGAATTCCCGGATGAAAACGACTGAGACCTAAGGATGGGTATGAATTGAAATTGATCTCACAGATTGCAAAAGGGAGTGTCGAGATTGACAATACGGGCATCCGGATAGCGCCTCAAAACAGAAAAGAAATAATAGTAAAAATTCAAAAAAAACTATAATGAAATTCATTTCTTTTCTGAAAGCCAGCTCCGGATGTTCCTCATGCTCGGGTTGGTCGGGGGCACGCTCGTTTGACATGATGAAGTCCTTGAGAGCCTCTTCGACATGCCCTGCCTCAGCGGCTTTGATCATCCATGATAGGGATTTCTCCTGATCTTCCTGCACCAGAATCCCTTGTGAACAGAACATTCCCAGCAGGAAAGCGGCTGTATTTGGAGGGCCATTGTCCACAATGGCCGTGTTTTCGCGCAGATTAGCGTTATTAGCGGGAAAATGAATTGATTGGATTTATTTAGGTTTTCGAGTTTAGGATTTCTACTAGATGGTGCCACTTCGACTTCCTCGAGGTAAGGAGCCAGTTTCAAAACTCCGCGTGAACCGCGTTGGGAGCGCAGGCGCGGCAGA
>CAZANS010000286.1:0-3601 GCA_964486565.1 uncultured Victivallales bacterium | reverse complement strand
CTCCTGGAAAGGGTATCCTGAGACGGCCAAGAAGCCTTCCGAGACAACTCTGTTGATCGAGCGGACGGTCCCTGAGACGGTAAGGCCCAACGCAGAATACAGCTACGAGCTCAGGCTGACCAACAGGTCGCTGTACAAGCTCGACGAGATCATACTCACAGAGAAGATCCCGCCGAACTTCACTGTCACAAAGATCACTCCTGAGCCCCAGGACAAGCGCGGAAACGTGCTCAAGTGGGTGTTCCCGTTCCTGGCTCCCAGCCAAAAGGAGATCATCACGATCACCGGCAAGGCCACTCAGACTGGCAAGGTAGTTCATGTCGGCAATGCCGACCTCAACTTCCACCTCGGCCAGATGAACGCCATAATGGAGGTTGTCAATCCTTCCCTGCTGTTCACCATAGACGCCCCCGGGGAAGTGATTCTCAACGAGGTATTCCCCGCCACCTTCAACTTCAGTAACAATGGTACTGCGACTGTTCTTGAGGCGACCCTGAACCATACGCTTGACGGCCTGAGGACTGCGAAGGGCGGAAACGACAAGATCGCGATAAACATCGGCGACCTCAGCCCCGGCGACTCCAGGCAGTACCTGGTCGAGCTCACCGCACCCAAAACTGGCGCTTTCAACAACAATTTCATCGTGAAAGCCAAAGACGGCGTGACGGCTCAAGCCGAGATGAAGACGCTTGTCAAGCAGCCGAAGCTCATCCTAGCCGGCAACGCCCCCAAGATGCGCTATGTCGGAAACATCATCAACTACACGTTGTCCATCAAGAACACCGGCGACGGTGCCGCCAAGGATCTCACGGCGCAGATCAACCTCCCCAGCGGCGTCAAGTTCGACTCCGCCGACGAGGGCGGCAAAAGCGTCGGGAATGGCGTGGTCTGGAATCTTGGCAACCTAGGCGCGAACGAGACCAAGGACCTGAAGGCCAACTTCGTAGCTCAGCAGATAATGCTTGTCAAGGCGACTGCCGAGGCAAGCGCCCTCGCCGCCAAATCCAATGCATTGTCGTTCGACACCGATGTCCAGGGCATCCCGGCTCTGCTGCTCATGGTCGTAGACGTTAACGACCCGGTCGAGATAGGCAAGAACGAGATCTACAAGGTCACTGTGAAGAACCAGGGCTCCTTGTCCGCCACGGGCGTGAAGGTGCAGTGCAAGCTTGAGGAATCAATGAAGTTCATCAATGCCTCCGGCCCGACCAAGGCTATCAGCACACAGGACGGTGTCATTGATTTCGAGCCAATGAAATCCTTGGGTGTCAACGAGGAGGCCGTATGGATCGTCACAGTCGAGGCCCTGAAGGAGGGCGACGTGCGCTTCTACGCCGAGATACATTGCGACCAGTTGCAGCGCAAAGTGTCTGAAGAAGAGTCCACCGAGTTCTATAAGTGACGTATAAGACCTGCGTTTTTGACTGAACTGGTTTATTAAACGATACAGGAACCGTCGGCCGCATAGCGCGTAAGACGGTTTCTGTTTTTTTGGAAACTTGAAGATGAAGACATCTGCAGCTTTGTTGTCGGCTTTTGCCCTGCTACTGCCTGTTCTGCTGAGCTCGCAGGATGTATTCGTCACCGGGGGGGTGGAATACAGGAACGTCACCAACCTGAGGGATCTTGAGGACTTCTACTCTTTCGATCACGGCGGGCGTTCGCATGTAATTCCAAAACACAGGATCAGGCTGATAACCGGCCCGGACGGGAAGACGGTGTATGAGGTGCAAAATCTCAGGGCCGTCAGGGAAGGCGCGGATCCGCGCAATCTGAACTACAACTTTCTCCTCAACGACAAGCAAGTTGCAAGAGGCTCATGGGTGTCAGTCGGTCATTTCCAGATCACCAGCGGCAGACCACCCGACGGTGTCTACAGGGAGTTCTATGACTCAGGCGAGCTGTGGAGGACTTTGCAGTTCGAGTCGGGCGCGCTTAACGGGGCATGCAAGGTCTTCTTCCGCTCCGGAAGGGTCGAGAGGGAGGGCACGTTCCGTAACGGCAGGGAGGTCGGAAAAAGCAGGATGTACTATCCAGATGGAGCCGTGAGGGGATGGTCAGACTACGAGAATGGACTCAGGAACGGGTCAACCGAGCTCTACCACCCAGGCGAACGAATCAAGGCGAAGCTTGTTTTCAAGGACGGCATGCCCGTAGGCGAGCAGGTGATGTTCTACGAGAACGGAAGTCCAGAGTCGAAAATCAACTACGACCAGAACGGTGTCAAGAACGGCTCGGTACAGTTCTTCTTTGAGAGCGGGAAGCTCAAGCAGGAGGGTAAATTTGTCAACGGGAATCTCCACGGCACGGTCACAACCTTCTTCGAGTCGGGAAGGGTGAAGCAGCGCAGGGAGTTCCAGGACGGAAGAATCATCAAGCAATGAAGGAGCTAAGAATAGCCGACAAGGTTTTTTCGAGCAGGCTTTTCCTTGGGACAGGCAAGTTCTCATCCCCGGAAATGCTCGCAAGATCCATCAAAACCTCCGGCACGGAGTTGGTGACCGTGGCTCTCAAGCGGGTTTCCCCGGGTGACCCCGCCGACGGAATACTCTCCGCAATAGGCAACAACGCAAAGATCATGCTCAACACAAGCGGCGCCAGAAATGCCGCCGAGGCGGTGAAGATCGCCAAGTTCGCAAAAGCCGCCGGCATACTATGGATTAAGCTGGAGATACACCCAGACCCGCATTACCTTCTTCCAGACCCAGTGGAGACTCTTGCCGCCGCCGAGCAGATCGTCAAGATGGGAATGATCGTGCTGCCATACATCAACGCCGACCCGGTCATAGCCAAAAGACTGGAGGACGTCGGCGTGCATGCAGTCATGCCTCTGGGCTCCCCAATAGGCAGCAACCGGGGCCTGCGGACTAGGGACATGCTGGAGATCATCATCTCCCAGTCTCTCGTACCGGTAGTCGTGGATGCCGGGATAGGGTTGCCATCGCATGCCGCAGAGGCGATCGAGATGGGAGCCGATGCCGTGCTCGTCAACACCGCTATAGCCGCCGCCGAGAACCCGCCGCTGATGGCAGAGGCATTCGCCATGGCTTTAGCGGCCGCAGTCAAGGCGATTGATGCCGCGCCCCCTTCCACCTCGGCAAAGGCATCGCCCTCATCCCCATCAAGCGTATTCTGAAACCACCAACTGCCAGGACTAACATGGGCGATGACCTTGTAAAAAACAAAAAAGCCTTCCACCTGTATCAGATTATCGAGACTTTCGAGGCCGGCATCGAGCTGAAGGGGACCGAGGTCAAAAGCTGCCGCGAACGCTCCATCGCCATGACCGACTCCTACGTCAAGATCGAGGACGGGCAGGCTTGGCTGCTCAACGTGAACATCGCCAAATACAAATACGGCAACCAGTTCAACCATGAACCCGAACGCCAGAGAAGGCTTTTGCTACACAAACGCGAAATCCGCAAGATCTCGCAGATGATAGGCGAGAAGGGCCTTACCGTCGTTCCGCTCAAGTTCTACCTGCTCAAGGGGCGTGTGAAGCTCCAGCTCGGGGTCGCAAGGGGCAAGAGCCATGCCGACAAGCGCGACACGATGAGGAAGCGACAGGACGACATGGACGCACGCAGGGCAATGGCCTCGC
>CAZANS010000285.1:0-3603 GCA_964486565.1 uncultured Victivallales bacterium | reverse complement strand
GCAACACGCGCCCCACCACCCCCGCGTCGCTATTGATGGCCCGCGCCGCGCGGTAAGCGTCCACGGCTTGCCGTTGTTATACAGCGGCTTTTCCCTGTAGCAACTACTCTGATCTATTCCAATATTTTGCTATTATTGATTTCTTGGTCAAGTTTCTTGATCAAACCATCACGTGAACAGGGACTAGCATTATATAGTATGCGGGCCTGCTCAAGAAGCTGACCGACTTGTGGGCCAGGTGCAATATTGAATTCCTCCATGATATCGTGACCGGTTATCGGAAGAACCGGTGTAGTCTCGTGCAACAGGGCGTGCTCAATCAACTTCCGTGCTTGAACCTCAAAGTCGTAGTTGCCTTGTAATGCTTGTAGCTCTTGGGCCCACTTCTCATAGAATCGCTTGCGCAGACGTACGACGTCCAGAGCATCGCGTCCCATATCGGCAGAAACTATGGAAATCAATCTGTCAAACTCATGAGGTGGATGGAAACGTTTGCGGCAAATATCCCAGTCGCAAGTAATCTGCTCGCAAGATTCATCCAATTCAATGCAGTGAATACACTTCCGTAGAGATCCAAAGAACCTTGATGCTTCATAGAGAAGTGCTATAAGGCATCTTTTCCATTGTTCCTCTGTTTCAGGTTCAGGAGTTCCACATTGATTTTGTAACCACCTCTCACACATATCTTGAATTCGACGGTTGTGGGATCTGGACGGGTCGAGGTTATGTTGTAAGAAAGTGCGCAACTGCTGCACTAGGTTAATATGCGTCGATACCTCACTATCTGGATCAAGCTCATAAGCGTGAAGTCGCTCACGTAGAAAATCAACATTAACTTTTCCAGACTCGTTATACACAACATATAACCACGAAACTGTACGCAGAAAACCAAGTTCTGACGGCACAAATCTTGGCATAGGGAGTGACATATTACCAAATATTCCCTCTGTAATGCCATCAATTCTGTCGAACTTTGAAGCCACACGGTCAATTTCTTCTATAGAGATAAGAATGCTATCCATTAATTCTGCTGGAGCCGCCGTGCTCATGATTACCTTCTCCGCTTGGCTCGTAGATAGCCTGGTGGATCAGCAATTGGCCCTAAGAAGTTGAAAGCCAGGTGAAATCCCGTGAGAGGCTCATGTTTTTGGATATCTGGCCTGCGGAAATCACTTGACATGAAAGGAATAATGCGACGAAGTTCCTCAATGAATAATCCTCCCTTGTTTCCATCCTCGGAAATCCAGGCTACAGTTCCATTAAACCGTTTAGGCTCCCCATCAGGATTACTGACCAAATAGTGACGTAATATACGTCGGCGGCCACGTACAAGGCCTGATTCACGCGTAAGTTCCTGAAAGATATCAACTGCTTCTTCGATGAGATTGAGATGAAAGCTGGCAAGACCCCATATATATGTAAGTGACGGATTCGTATACAAAGGATCAGCATTCATCAAATCCACTATGAGACCTAGACAATGTTGCCATTCTTCTTGGCTAAAAGAGACAGTCTGTCGCACTCCGTAAAACATAGATTTGCCAGTTTTTGCCATCCACCACAGGCGAAGTAGCAAGTAGAGACACCGCCCATCTTGCGTGATGGCTGGTAGGTGCTCATTCAAGTAGTTGACAGCATCTTGGCAGCGCTGACGCTCAATTGACGAAAGCACAGTGTCAATCGGTAGCTTCCCAACTAAATAGGATGCTCGCAAGTAATAGCCAGCAGTGGAACCTTGGGCCACGAGTGACTGAAATGCATCTTCAGACAAATCTTCGTCGCCCAGCAAGTTTCCAAACTCCAAGCGGCGACTATGGAGTTTCTCTCTTTGAGCTATCGCCATCCCCTCAATTTCGGCCATTTCGAAGGCATGGAGAACATCTGCCGCGACTTCAGCATGAGCTTGTGGGTCAAGAATGTCAGCACGAAGGATATCTCTAGTTGTCCACGCCAGGACATCAATAGGATAGTAGTCTTCGGGGTCCACAACTCGCGCTTGTAATAGTTCGTTGCGTGCTTCCGCGAAGAATCGGATTGAATCCTGCGGTTGCATGTACTTCAGGGCCTGGCGGGACCTAGTGCCCAGTACAGAGGCCAGTTCGATTAGAATACCAACCCGCAGTTTCTTATTCTTACGCTCGCTTTCCAACAATCTTAGCGATTGACGCAGGACTATCTCTACCCCATCAAGCAATTCATCTGGGTCGACACTTAGCTGGCCTGACTGGCTTTGCTTCATTACCCATTCTCGTAAGAGGTTGGCTTCTTGAAGCATAAGACGAGGATTTTGCACCCCACGCTCTTCTCGAAGCCTGCCAAGTGCCTCTGCGAGTTTCCGAAAGTACAGGGAGAAGTACCTATCGTTTGGACTATTGGGACCCATACTTCTAACTAGATCGACAGCGAACTCGATTTCAGGATTGTCGAAGGAACTACTACTGTCATGAATCTCTACAAGTAGCCTTGTTGCAAAGGCAATTTCAGTTTTCGCGCCACCAAGACGCGCCTGTGCAAACAACTTTGCCTCAAGTGCATGGCGAGGACCGACTGTAATGTTACCAGTCCTCTCATCCTCGTACCATCGAAAGATATCAATCTCGGTAAGAAGATCGTTAAAGTTTGAGAAGGCCTGCTTTCCTAAGGCGCGCAGCAAGAGTTCCAGTGGTATATTTAGACCAAACTGACCAGGCACCATCACCAGTCCAATGAGTTTCTGAGGTTCATTGACCCATTCGTCACCAACCTCTGTATTCCTTGAGGATAGAATCTGTTCTTCGGTAATCAGACCTGCTCTCAAGAGTGCGTATGCAACAGAATTTCCGGGCGAGAATTCCGGTACCAATTCACCAACTCTGCGCATTATTTCTTGTTCGGCGTAGCCAATTTCTCTTGTCACTCCAGAACGGAGGTGACTACGTGTAGCAGGCAGAATCCGATAGAGAGCAACCAGGTAGGTAGCATCAGTGGGCGACAACTGTTTTCTAAGGAACTTTCCAAGGGAAGGATCAAGACCCTCAAAAAATTCGGCTAATCTGGAGATTTCGCCCTTGCTCAAGTCAGCATAGGCCTCTATGAAGCAATTGTTTCGTACGTCGTCTTTGGTAATCCGATAGGAACTACCTACTATTACGACCTTGCGTCCTCGACCTACCAGGTATTGAAGAATCTCAAAATACTGTTCCACCTCAACCATTCCGTCCCAAACTATGAGGCATTTGGGTGCGCCAAAGTCCTCGGCCCATTGACAAAAGATATCTATTGCAGAATAGTGAGGTCTCTGTGATTTTCGTTCAATGAAAAGCACAGGATATTTCCTCTTCTTGCGTACCGCATAGGCGAGTGCTCCTAATGCTATCGTTTTTCCCGTCCCCGTCTGCCCATGAAGAATTATCGGTTCATCTTGTTCCTGCTTCGTTCCGAGTCTTCGATTAACTTCTGCGTATAGCTTCGTTTCGAAGTCGCGGCGGAAGGCAAAGCCTCTTTCATAGCTTGACCATAGTGGTCTTGTGCTTGATTCTGACAAGAAATTGCGAAATTCATAGTATCGTTTTTCTCTCGATAATGGAGGCGGGGGAATCAAAACAGTGTCGTCCAGAACTATCC
>CAZANS010000284.1:0-3620 GCA_964486565.1 uncultured Victivallales bacterium | reverse complement strand
AGCCCCTACATTGTCTTGTTTCGCCTATGGGGCAGAACCCCCGATCCAACGATTATTATTAAAGTAGACTCTGTTTCTTATTTGGCTACAGGCAGTGGGACAACTGGTAGTCTCTCTGCAGACAATCCAGATGGCACGGGCGGCACTCCTTCCTTTGGCGGAGGATATCGCTTCTTTCCCGACGCCGGGTCCCATGCAACCAGAGCGACCGCGAGAAATATCGTCAGAATACGAGCGATTGTGACTCCTTCAGTTGCAGGTGTTCCCGTCCATTTTCGGTCATTTGACATAGATGATCCTTCCGCTGTTGCTGCAATTGATCCAGATGCAAACGGTAGAGACAATCGCGGACGCTTGAATGCGGCGCTCAACATGCCTGCCGCTTCGGTAGCCCCAGGCGCTGCCGGATATCGCGGTCGCTTACGCTCCGTAGGAGGCGCATTTGAGGCGGAGGGGGCAGTCTTGACCGTTAACACAGTATTGGTCGGAGGAGCCGCCCATGCGGAAGTGGAGCTTGCGACCTCCTTCGCCCCTGGTGATAACTTTCGGGTTGTTGCATCCTGTTGTATGACTGACGTCGCAGGATTGAATGAGACAACCGATGTGCCGACAACGGGGAATATTGCAGGATTTTCTGGCCAAGCGACTGCGCAACTTGCGATCTGGAGATCTCTTCACGTTGAAGAAGATATGATGGGTGCCACACAGGGCGATACGCAGGCAGGGGCTATCAAAGCAGCAGGCCCTGCGGCTGTCCCTGGGCAGCCTGCCCAGCGCGACCTCCCAACGAACATTGCGATAGGACGAGCCAATACCTATCAGAATGGGATCGCTAGGATTGGCGCTAAGAACTATGGCATACTATCCAACACATCTGGAGTTGGCGGCGGAGACACGGTACGCATAACCCTCGGCGGGAATCCCGTGCCTGCTGCAGGAGCTGCTATAACCCTATTTGAAGATGACTATACGGCCGCTGGGAATGCAGCACCGAGTACACATATAGCGTTGCCCAGGAAGGCGAACACGGGTCTAATGCAGAGCAGTCTTGTACTGAATAACAATATTTATGCTGCAGCTTATGTGGTTCCTGAGTTCACTCAACTCAATGCTTTTGATTCCGTTGCCGCTACTCCGGCAACCTTGATTCCTGCTACCACCCACATGCCTTACGATAGTGCTCCTAGCTTAGCTATAGTTGATCCTTTACGGGGGACCAGTGGGAAGGAAACAGATGTTTATTGGATCGCTTATCTCACGTCAGCGTTTCAAGAATTGGAGTCGGACGATTTTGATCCGAATGACATCACCATTGGGAATGGGCAGATAACGGGTTTTGCACCAGTCGGGGCGACGGGAACTGGTGGGGATGCGAGCATTGCGTATTTGGAAGTGATAAGGGATGTTGTTCAAAATGATGCCCGAACGGCGGCAGGTGTAACAGCCGCACTGCTTGAACAACGGGTGGTCGCCCATGAGATCGCGCATTGTTTTGGTGTTGGACATAGTGCTGGAACCATTATGGATGGCGTGCCCCGGGTACTTGCCGTGGGCGCCGCCAGCGCAAGATTCAATTCGGGCGCCATCAATGTCATTAGAAAACGCGTGGATAGCCCAGGAGAATAGAGATGCATTGTATCACTTGGATGAAGAGTAGTGTGAGTATTATTGTTTTTGGTGTTTGGACACTCACGGGGACATGTGTAGCGGCAGGCGAAGACTTCAGCGATTGGAGCGAGGTTAAGATCGATGTCTTGGCCGGAACAAACAGTGTAGATATCTGTGGCCCTATTCAGCTTGATGTTAGGGTGACAAATGTCAGCAGTAATAATCTCAAAGAAGTACCCCCACTACAGCTGAGATGGGAGTATCTTAAGTTGAGGCTTCATCATCCCAATGGGAAGGTATATGACATTGAGAAACTATCGGAGAACGCCTCCTACTATAAGTCCGGCTATACCAAAGGCCTTGTCTTTCGCGAGTTGGAGCCGGGGGGAAGTATTGAATATAGAGCTGTTCTAGCTGTTAGATGGTCTGGTCAGACTCCGCGGTTCTTGTTCGATTCGGAGGGGGAGTACATCATTTCGGCAAGATTCTACAATAAGGCACGGACAAAGGTTGCCACCATTCGCGGAACACCATTCGCTGTTGTTGCCCCCCATTCAATTGATGGTCAGAAAGTGCTGGAAGAAATCCGAGCCAATGAGTTGATAGCTGCGGAGGTGTTCGGCAGCAAAGACCACCTAAACGCTCCGGCACGGATATTCGCTAAAGAGTTCAGCGACCGTTTCCCGGAAAGGGTTCATGGAAAAATGGCTTTCTGTGCTCTTGTGCGAGACGGAGTTGCCTCCTCGAAGAAACCGAAAGCTATTGAAGCATATCGTCATCGGCTATCAGAGATTCGAAAGAGCTGCAGGAAGGAGCTTCAGCCGGATATTGATGTGTTGACTTACCAGTGCCTCAAGGCGGAAGGGAAGGCAACAGAAGCTACCGCGCTAGCGAAGATTCTTGTTGAGCGCATCGGACATACTGAATCTGCGATATCCAAGCTTCCTGTGCAAGCTGAGGCTGATGAGGAAGAAAGGTAGGGTGTAAAGCCATTGGCCTGTGGCCAGTAGCACGACGAGTGGCTCGTTGTTGCTCTTTTGCCTATTATGGGATTACAGTATGGTCGGCAGTGCACACGACACCCCGTGTTGCTCACACTTCCTGCGAAGCCAGGAAGTCTGCCAACACCCCCAGCGGAGTCGAGCAAGCTCGACTTGTATCTACTATAGCGGCTCCGCTCATCCTGGAATCCAACGTGGTCAGTGATGCGAAGTCCGCCCCGCCCCGGAAGCCTTGGCAAGCCGTGCGGGAGCGCGCTGGAATCTTCGGCAGACTATCGCCTGCCGAAGACCGGTCAACGTTTCGTTCGGCGATAGCCTCACCGCATAATCGGCGTCAATTATGCGACGTTGACCTTTCCAGCGCACACCCGCATTGCCTCCAGCCCGGAAAGTCCGGCTCGCGCACTCGCCACACTTTCCGGACTTCCGGCAACCCTACGGGCTTGGACATAACCGTTATGTCCACTTGCCAAGGCTCCCGGACCGGGGCTCATCGGTGAAATCAAGCGTGGTTGGTGAATCTGAGCGCCGCTCCGCCTTGCCCTCGCGTCTCCCGACGCGCCCGAAAGGAACTCCCGACTGTTTACCCCGGCCAGATAGATCGTGTCGTTTTCGTCCTCGCAGGCTCCGGGCGCAAACGTCACGAACAATCCGGCCCCCCTTGAAGAGGAAAACCCCGAACCCGTTTTCCTCTCTGCCAGGCTTCAAGTCTCCGGTCGAAGATCCTCAACTTCAAGCCTGTCATTCACTCCATTCCCCGATAGCTGACACGCCATCTGCAAGGCACATGCCGCGCCAGCCCCTTTCTCGCGCTCGCTACGCATCGCGCCGGAATCCGACGCTTCAGGATCGCGCACAAGGCACGATCTCAAAGCGGTGAATGTCCTGACACCAGGGGGATCGGTTGGATGGGGAGGAAGAGCGGCTACTTCGCAGCAGTCTTCTTGTCGACGAAAGCCTCCACAAACTCAACAACCTTCAGTTGCTGTTTTCGTGGGAGACGTGAGACAT
>CAZANS010000283.1:0-3646 GCA_964486565.1 uncultured Victivallales bacterium | reverse complement strand
TGCACTACAGCACTACAGCATTACTGCATCACAGATTTTATGATTTAATGATTGAGGGATTTGGAGATTTACCGATTACTGATTACCGATTACCGATTACCGATTACCGGCCACCGATTACTTCCTTTCCTCTGTATTAAGAAATATTGTATTATTACAAAGAGGTAACGGAGGCAAGGGAGGAAGAAAATAGGAAGATATAAACCACTAAGGAACACTAAGGTTACACTAACAATGTTAATAAAGAGGCAGTTAAAGTAAAACCTTTGCTTTGCGCTTGATTTTTTTGCTTTGTTGAACTATGTTTTTCAGTGTCTCTAAAGACGTTTATGAAGATAAAACCTTATAACGGACAATAGCTTAACACTAATGATTTAAGGAAGTATGAAGCGAAGGATACGTATAGGTGAGATAGTGCTTGGGGCTGACGAGAAGGAGGCCTTGATGTCGGTGATCGAGTCGGGGCACATCACCGAGGGCGACTGGTCTTACAGGTTTGAGAACGAGTTTGCCGAGTACATCGGGACAGCGGGCGGGGTGATTACCAATTCCGGGTCGTCGTCCTTGCTGCTGGGTCTCGCTGCGCTGATCCTTGACTGTCGTTTCCCCAAGATCGCATTGGGCAAGAAGGTGATCACCAGCCCTGTGACCTATGCGGCGACATCGAACGCGATCGTGCTTGCGGGTATGCAGCCTGTGTACGCGGACATTGACCCAAGCACTTTCAAGCTTCTTCCCGAGTCGGTCGAGGAGGCGATAGGGCGGCATGGGTCTGACGACGTTGCGCTGATCCTCCCGGTGCATCTGATGGGCTATCCGAACGACATGGATAAGCTGCTTGATATAGCTGAGAGATACGATTTGCAGGTGTTCGAGGACTCGGCCCAGTCCCACGGGACGTTGTACAAGGGGGAGAAGGTAGGGACTTTCGGGATATGCTCGGCGTACTCCTTTTATGTGGCGCACAACATCCAGGCTGGGGAGATGGGTGCGGTTTTGACGAGCGATTCGAGGCTTGAGGGCTTGATGCGTTCGTTGAAGTCCAACGGCAGGCGGTGCACGTGCCGGCGCTGCGTCCGCAACAAGACCGGATGCGTTATGATGAAGCCCGGCGACGACGAGTTCCATGACCCGCGATTCATGCATGATCATATCGGGTACAATTTCAAGACGACCGACTTTTGCGCCGCGCTGGGTTGCGCGATGCTGGGGAAGGCCGAGCAGATAAGGAAGCGGCGTCTGGACAATGTCAAAAAGCTTAACGAGTTGCTCGCCGACTTCTCCGACGACCTTCAGCTCCCGCTTTTTTCTGTGGACTACAGTTATCTGGGCTATCCGGTGGTCATCAGGAAGGAGTCGAAGGTCGTGCGTGGAAACTTCCTGAAGAAGCTCGACCGTGAGGGTGTGGAGAACAGGCCGTTGTTCGGATGCATCCCCTTGCACCAGCAGGCATACTCGCATCTCCGTGAGCAATATCTTGGCAGATTGCCCAACGCAGAATATGTAGGCACCCACGGTTTCTATATAGGCTGCCACCAGTTCCTGGAAGACGAGGATCTTGAATTTGTCGCGAAGGCGTTTGGTAGGATATTGGGGAAGAGCCGATAGTGATTTTGATTACAAGGCAGAAAGACGGATTTTCAATGGCTGTGTTATCGGCGTTGACTCGCGATTGAAAGCGGTGCTTTAGCAGCAGCACCGCAGTCCAACTGTGTCCGGCATAGCCGTGAGGCGGAGACGGAAGACGGCTGATGCCGTCGTTTCATGTGCCGCAGGCTCTGGAGTGCGCAACTTTCTAGTTGCGCTTTGGCTTTGACTACGGTTAGAATGCCAGCCATAGGGCTGATGTTCGTGCGTGTAATGCAGACTGAAGTCTGTACTCCAAAATGGCGGGCACAGACAGTTGATGGTATGCACCAGCCATTTCGCCGCACCGTCTGCCGCACCTGCGCTCCCAACGCGGTTCACCCGGAGTTATGAAATTGGCTCTAATGATAGTGTGAGGATAAATCGAAGATTGAGAGGATAAAATGACAAAGAAGGCATTGATCACAGGCATCACGGGTCAGGACGGGTCTTATTTGAGCGAGCTGCTGATTGAGAATGGCTACGAGGTCCACGGCATCATCCGGCGGGCAAGCTCGTTCAATACAGAGAGGATAGACCATCTTTACAGGGACATGCATCTTTCGGGTGTGAGGCTTCATCTCCATTACGGCGATCTGAGTGATTCGGGGAACATACGGAAGATACTTGAGACGATACGTCCCGACGAGTTCTACAACCTTGGTGCGCAGTCGCATGTGAGGGTCTCGTTCGACCAGCCGGAATACACGGCGGACATCGTGGGTCTCGGCACGCTGAGGTGCCTCGAGGCGATCAGGGACTACCAGCAGAACACGGGGAGACAGGTCAGGTTCTACCAGGCCGGATCCTCCGAGATGTTCGGGAAGGTGTTTGAGACACCTCAGAAGGAGACCACCCCGTTCTATCCCCGGAGCCCCTATGCCTGCGCCAAGGTCTATGCCCACTGGCAGACGGTCAACTACCGTGAGAGCTACGGGATATTCGCCTCAAACGGGATACTTTTCAACCATGAGAGCCCCCGGCGCGGCGAGACATTCGTCACCAGAAAGATCACCCGAGCAGCGACCCGCATAAAAATCGGGTTGCAGGACAAGCTTTTCCTCGGCAATCTTGACGCCAGCCGCGACTGGGGCTATGCCGGGGACTACGTGAAGGCGATGTGGCTGATGCTCCAGCAGGACAACCCGGACGACTTCGTGGTCGCCACGGGCGAGACTTACACGGTGAAACACTTTGTCGAGACAGTTTTCTCCAAGCTCGACCTTGACTGGCAGGAACACGTAGAGATTGACCCCAGATATTTCCGCCCTGCGGAAGTGGAATGCCTCCTGGGCGACAACTCCAAGGCAAAGACCCTTCTCAAATGGCAGCCCGAGACCTCATTTGCCCAGCTCGTGGACTTGATGGTCGAGTCCGACATGAGGCTCGCACAAAAGGAGAAAATCCTAAAGGACGCAGGACACTGAGGGTAGGCGGTAGGTTTCAGGTGTCAGGTGTCAGGTGTCAGGTGTCAGGTGTCAGGGAATTCAAAACCATTAGATCGCCCGAAGAGGTGGGCTGGGGTCGTCCCGCCCCCAGCGTTATTCTGGTGGGGCATGGGCATGGGGCAAAAATCCTAAGCACGAAACTCTAAATCCTAAACAAGGCAAAGAAGTTCTAAAGTTCTGGAGTTCTTAAGTTCTAAAGTTATAAATGCACCGATTACCGATTACCGATTACCGGTTACCGATCACCGGTTACCGATCACTGATTACCGGTTACCGATCACCGATCACCGATCACCGATTACCGATTACCGATCACTGATTACTGATTACTGATCACCCTAAATGAAGCCGATAAATCTCAAAAATATCCTGAAGCACCACCAAAGGCTTTCGGTTCCCCCGTGAGGGTGCGCCGAGAACATCACTGTCTCAAATTTTTCTGTGCTCGAAATCTCGTAACACGCGCAGTTCCCGTGCGGTATGTCGCAGATCAGCTCGCAGCTCATAATTCATTCCTTTGAGCCAGTTTCAAAACTCCGCGTGAACCGCGTTGGGAGCGCAGGCGCGGCAGA
>CAZANS010000282.1:0-3653 GCA_964486565.1 uncultured Victivallales bacterium | reverse complement strand
ATCGCCAGAACACGCTCGGACACCTACCTCACCCCGCTCACGAACTTCTCCCCGGCCAGCGACTCGAGCGACTAGGAGGACTCCTCGATGAGCTTTGAACGCTTTTCGACAAGCTCCTTCTGGCTCTCCACCGCGTCCTCCACGCCCTCCCTGCGGGAGGCCGGATCCATGCTGCCCGCTGCCTTGTCTAGCGCCGCCGTAAGTTTCTCCATATCGTTTTGGTGGAGCTCCTTGAGCTTCTCGGCAAGCTCCGACCATTCCGCCGCGGTGCTGTCGGGGAACTTCTTGTTCCTAAGCGACTCCCTCAACGTCTCCATAATCTCCTTGGACAACCTCATCAGCTCGTTCTTCTCCGCCCTCTCGCGGGCACTCTGGGACTTCAGCTTTTCATGGGTCTCGGACAAGGAAATCTCGTCGTCTGGCATCTCCGCGATGCTCTCGTTCACATGAAGCGAGTTCTCCTCGCGCCTGACAAGGTCCTCAAGCCTCGCGGCAACTTTCTCCAGCCTGTCCTCCAGCAACCTAAGATGCTGCTCATGGCTCAAGACATATATCCGGTAGGGCACTGAATGGACCACACCCCTCCCGGGGTAATAGTCGGAGGCAAAAGACCTCAGCACCACAAGCGAGTTCTCAGGTATGTCCAGCATGTCCGCGGCAAAAACAAACTCAGACTCAAGCCTCCTGTCGTCTCTCTCGCCCCGTGCAAGCTCGAATGCCCGGGGCTGCCCCCTCTTGTTCCCGGGAGCCACCCCGTCAACATAAAATTCCACACCAACCCTCATCACCCCGAAATCGTCCTCGGCGACAACCGGCAGGGTCAACGCCTCGTCCACCAGCACCGCGGAGAAAGGCGAAAGCCCCGCACACTCGGTAAAAGGCTCGCTGTCATCAAAAATATCAATCCTCAGGTCGTAGGATGTGGCAGGCGAGAAACCAAGCGCGTCGAGCCAGTCCAGGGAAATCTTAGCGTCTTCAGTCACTTTGACTTCCGGAACTGCGAACTTCGCACCTGAGACCTCAAGGCTTGAGGGCGATCCGTCCTCGACCTTGGCCGCCGAACGGAGCTCGCGGCTCACGGCCCCCTCGAGCGAATATGACGCCCCCCGCAGCAGCTTGAGGGCATTGCTATCGAGTTTGCTGGAGATTTTGCCGCGTCCGGTGTACACGGGATATCCTATCTCCGCATCGAGCGACAGAAGCGCAGGACGGTGCACCGGCCTGACATGCAAGGTCCCAAGGGCATCTCCCGCCCTGACCCGGATGTCAGAATCCTCATGGACACTCTCGAGCATGACTCTCGCCTCCCCATCAGCGAAATCCGCAACTCCCGCGTCCCCACCGGGAATCCAATAGCGCAAAACCTGCGGAAACCATGCCGAACGCCCGTCAAGAGCGACTACAAGCTCGGCCGGCTCGCCCCGCGCAACATAAAATGGCCCCTCATGCCCACTCAACACTACAAATGTGTACCTGCCCAAAGAACCGAGCGGACGCGACCAGCGCAAAGCCGAATTCAACGCAGCATCAGGAAACAACCCGAAAAGCCCAGCGCAGACAACCACCAAGGCAAGCATCGCGCAGCAAACCGCCAGCGCCCTCCTCATAGGGATGTCATTGCAGAAGTCCATCCCGATGGCCTGCTCGGTGACCTTTCTTATCGCGGCCTCCTTCAGCTCCTCGGAAATGCTCCCGTCGTCGGCACTTTCGCTCTGCGCAAGCTCTACCGCCCCTAGAAGCCTGTCACCAAGCTCACGCCTCCCCCGCTGAACCTCGACCGCCACCCAAGAAATCCCCCTGGACATGAAAAGCCATCTTCCAACCAGACGGTACAATGCCGCCGCCAGCCCGGATATCCCCGCCGAAAGAAGCACAAGACGCACAACCCCGGGAGTGTCCCAGGCTCGGTCGGAAAAGAACAGAAGGAAGAAAGAGGCCACAAGGCACAGCAACCCCGTGCTGACGCAAAGAAAAATATCACGCCTCGCCAGCTTGCGACGGTAGGCAACAAGTCTTCGCTCAAGAACTAAAGGCAGATTCGCCATCCCAATATCTCCAGAAATCAAACTCGGACAATCATAAACGTCAGCATTAAGTTAACCCCCAATGAACCCCTTGCAATACCCCATCGCACGAAAATCACGCCCCTCTGCGGGCGCGAGGCTCCGCAATCGCATTTTTAAAACAAGAACAGGTACGGAGCCCCGGGTTTACGGCAGAGCAGCGAGTCCCTCGGGGCAGGGCGAAAACCGGCTGTTTCGGGGGAGCTTTCTAGATGACAGGGCCAAAGAATAATCATTTCATCCAAACAACGCTTGATAGTTCACGAGGCTGTGCTATCTTGTATGACCGCGGAGTTCGCGGGCACAGTGTTTGTAACAGTATATAATTTTGCCGGGCGATAAACATGAAGACAAATAATAAAATACTCGTCGTTGACGATCAGAAGGACCTCAGGGAACAGCTTGCAAACCTGCTCAGGAAGGCCGGCAAGAAGGATGAGGGGCACTCGCTCGTGGAGCAGATGCGCACCCGGCTGCTCGGGGGCAAGACGCAGGAGGAGAAGGAGGAGGAAGAAAGAGAGTCCGCAACCGACTTGCCGTCCTATACCGTCGAGGTCGCAGCCCAGGGCGAGGAGGCCTTCAACATGATCAAGGAGGCAAACATTGGCGGCGACCCCTTCGCCGTGATGTTCCTCGATATGAGGATGCCACCCGGCTGGGACGGCCTCGAGGCAGCCACCAAGATCCGAGAGATAGACAAGTCCATCGAGATCGTCATCATGACCGCATACGCCGACCACGACCAGGCGCAGATCGCAGAGAAGGTAGGCATGCCCGAGAAGCTGCTTTACATCAAGAAGCCATTCCAGGCAGAGGAGATATACCAGCTCGCCCTCTCGCTCACCTCAAAATACACTCTGGAGAAAACCGAGAAGGAGCGCAAGGTATGGCTCGAGGCTCTCATCAGGGGAATGTCAAGGCTCAAAAGCTCGAACCTCGACGACAACGGCGTGTTCAAGACCGTCCTCCAGGCGATAATCAACTTCACGCAGACAAAGTCGGGCTTTGTCGCCGAGCTTTCCGAAAGCGACGGCAAATGGATCAACTTAAACACAGTCGAGGCCGACGAGGCCGAGGCACTCAAGTATCTCGAGGATCATTTTTCCGCCCTGAAGGAAAGCCGCACCACACAGAACGTCAAGGGCCAATATATCCTACCTCTCCGCAAGGAGAAGTTCTACGGCGTCGCGGTCATAGACAACGTCTCAACCTCCACCGACCCGGAGTGGTACAAGCTGCTCAGCCTGCTCGTCATGACTTGCTCGGAGATCCTCAACAACTACCGCTCAGCAAAGGTCCACATCGACGACAAGCTCACCCAAGTCAGCGCAGAGGCACTCAAGGCCGTGAAAAATGACCTCAAGGAGATAGGGAGCCTCGCAGATGAACTCAAAAAAGACCCATCCAAGGCAGTGGACATTGCAGGCAAGATCGCAGAAGCCGTCAACGACGCCCTGCAGAAGCTGTAGTCCTGGGATACACACAAATGCCCAACCAAGAAACAACACAAATCCCGAGACAGTCCTGAAATCCATTCTTTTAACGATGAAACTTGTCATCGCTCTCCTTATCAAAACCAGGCATATGAAA
>CAZANS010000281.1:0-3659 GCA_964486565.1 uncultured Victivallales bacterium | reverse complement strand
TTAGAGTGCCAGCCATAAGGCTGGCGATCCATTTGCGTTTCACGCCGGAACGCCGGTCATATGACCTGCCTGCCACCTTCATTTTCCCGTTGTCTACAGTTTTTCTAGGGTAATCCTTGCTGGGAGATCAAAAAACGTGAAGTTCTATCACCACTGCACCAACGTCCGCCGACCACATAGGAAGACAGGATGAATCGTGGACTCCAAAGTGGGATTTCCCAACCATTTTGGAGTACAGACTTCAGTCTGCTCGATCGTGTTGAAGAATATAGAACTAATACTCCGTCCCTGCTATTCCGCGCTATTGCGGACACTTTATGCTAGCATGTTCCAAGCCGCTAAAACAGTTCATCGTCTGCGGGGGCTTCTGTGTTTGCTATATGTTTCGCAGGTCTTTTGGGCTTTGGTTCGGGTTCCAGATCGGCGGGGTCGCCGGCATCGAAGTTTTCCCATGCCTTCTCGCCGCCGCCCTTGTCGCGCAATATCTCTATCTTCTTCTCAATGGACTTCAGCTTGGCGGAGCAAATCCCGGCCAATGCCTGCCCCTCCTCGAAGAATTTCATCATTGCGTCCAGAGAGAGCTTGCCTTCCTCCATCTGAGCGACAATCACCTCGAGCCTCTCGAGAGCTTTCTCGAAGGGAAGCTTCTTCAGGGCATCAAAATCCTTGGCATCCATAAACACCTCAACCGAGAAAATTACAAAACCACCAGCATTCCAGCATCCTATGGGATCGCTGTGCTAAGAACCCTTTTCGTCAGAACCCCATCAGCGGGCGCTGTCCCTGCTTGACGATCTCCACGCTATCCTCCCATAGTGCCAGCCCGGTCTTCGAGTCGGTCAGAGTCATGTGTATGAAGAAGTATGACTCGCTCATCCTTCCGGAGGTTGTGCGCTGCTGGATGATCCTGCCCGCTAGGCTCATGTCAGGGGATATCGCCGTGCCCGCCTTCTGCACGGTTGACTGGTCGAACATGTCGTCGTCCTCAAGCTGCCTGAGCTGCCTTGTGGCCCTGTCCTCCGCGCCTCTTGCACCGACTGCCGTGGTCGTGATGGCCTTGCCCGAGCGCAGAACCGCCTGCCTGATCTTGTCTGTAAGAATGCGTGTGTCAATGTGCTGTGTGGTTCGGTTCTCGACATCGCTGATCATGAGCACCATTTTCCTTCCGTCCTGGCGTTCGAGCACGCCGGACTCGAGAAGGGAGACTATCCCCTTCTCCGCAGCCATCTGCCAGTCCTTGAAGTTGATGTCGTCAACAGTCGTCAGCCCGCCCGTCCCAGTCGGGTCTATACGCCTCGCCGGCGTGCCGCAGCCACTGAAAAAGACCATGCCGAACAACAAAGCTGCACAAACGTGAATCGTAACTTTCATTACTTGACCCTCCAATGTAAAAGATTGAAAATAAACTCTCAGTTTCTCTCTACCGGATTCTCCTTCAGACTCAGCACGAAATCCTTGCACCTCGGATTCGGCGATATGCCCCTTATCCTTATGGTGTCGCCGGGATCCACGCTCATCGGGATCCATGTCTGTGCTGCCGTCCTGACCTCCATGCCGTCCTTGTCGAGCCAGGAAAACCTGTAGGCTATCTGGTAGGGGTTGTCGCCCATGAACCACGACCCGAGCTGGAGCCAGAATCCCGATCGCACGTTCCTGGCGGTGACCTGTACCCTCAGGAGACCGTCCTCCTGCTCGAAACGATCCACTCGCTCTATCTTCAGGCGCCTTTTCAGGAACCCGTCAGTGGAGACCCTCGATGTGTCCATCTGGTCGGGAGTCATGTGCTTCTCCCTGTTCTCCACCGTGTCCACTGTTGACTGGCATCCGGGCAGGAGCGGAAGCAGACAGCAGGCCGCAAATGCAAGCATCATCCTTCTCATGGCATACTCCGTTTGTAATTCACTGAATCTCAAACAATTTGGCCGTGTGCCGGTCGCCCGACAACGCCCTGACGAAGACAATAGCAAACCTTGTGCTTTTTTTCAACTCGAATTGCGCTATTTTCCCTTGGGCCGTGCCCGCGCCGCCATCTGGGCCCAGTGCTGAGACACTGAAGACACGGTCTTCCGGGATGGGGAAGTGTGACATCTGGACCTCACGCGGCAACGATTCCCAGCAGCGTGTGTCAGCCGTGTTGAAGAGATACTTGTACAGCCCGGTGAGCGCATAGGCGCCGATCTCCGCGCCAGTCCCTGCTTCCTTCGCCGCCCTCACCGCGGCATAGCTTGCTATCTCCTTGGTCAGAGTGGAAATCACTATCCGTGTGATCATCGAGGGCAGGCTGTTATGGTACTCCTGCGACATGATGGCGTCGAAATTGGCCACTGTGAGGGTCCTTGCCGAGACTTCCTTATCTTTTTTCTTGTAGTCTATGCTGAGTCCTCCGAGAGTAGGGGTGAAATACTCGTAGCGGGGGAATGCGACGCCTGTGTATCCGACATAGGGGAGTATGATCTGGAATCTTTCCTGCTTAAGCGCCGGCGCACGGCCGTTGAAGAAAAACACGTACACGACATTGTTCTCCATCGGGTGGGGGTGGGACTCGATGCCGGAAAGCTCGGGGGGGAAATCGGTGCCCAGCCTGCGTGAGACTGTAACGAAATCCTTGCGCACAAGCTCGTTCTGCGGCAGCATCCTGTAAAGGTTGCGGAAGTCAACATTTGCCTCCGATAGATCGTTCTCCATCATGTAGCCTACAGCGGAGAAGTAGCTGACGAAAGGGTTGCTCAGGTTGCCGTATAGCTTTTCGGCGACCTGCCCCGAGCTGTCGTAGGCATCCTTGACCACGGGATTCTTCACAATCGAGTCGAATGAGACAGTAGTGTTCTGAGTGCCGACCTTCTTCCCGCTTTCCTGGTTGTGCCGGTTCTGCTCCGCCACCTCGCGTTCGCTCCGCCTGAGCTCCTCGTCAAACAGCCTCACAACACGCTTCTGCTCATCACGCATCCTTCGCAGCTCGACCTTCGCAGCCGCCGCATCCCCCAAGGCCAGATATACAAGTGCCTTGTATGCGTTTAGCATTACCCTGTCGAGGTACATCCCCTTGTAGGGCAGCGCGGCGGGATTGGTGACCGCCGAACCCGCCTCTGACCCGCCGTCCCGCGCGCTCACCACCGCACGCTCGTCATAATCCTTGATTATCTCCTCGCAACGCTCAAAAGCCTTCAAGCTGACATCGTAGAAGCCCGCAGTAAAACTCGTGCTGCCCTCGTCAAGACGCCAGGCAAGCTCGTCCCCGGTGTCCAGTCTGGACGCGCTCTTCGAGGCAAGCATCTCCGCGGCACCCTTGAAGTCCCCCGAGTAGTATTTGGCCATGAAGGGCTCCTTCTGGCCCCGGGCATCCATGATCGTCGAGCAGCCCGAGAAAAACAGCCCCGAAACACACGCGGAAAAAACAATTGCGAATCTCGCAAACATATCCATAATACCCTTACAATACAACGCGAACCCCATAAACAGACTCAAAGCATCCCCTCAAAAGCCCTATAATCTTCCGCATGCCACCACACAAGTCAAGCCCAATATGCAACTTTGCTTCCCGGCAACTGCTTTATTTAGGAGCCAGTTTCAAAACTCCGCGTGAACCGCGTTGGGAGCGCAGGCTGTGCCTCCGCCCCAACCCTGTGGGCGGCAAGCTCTTTTGGCGCGAATGCCACGCC
>CAZANS010000280.1:0-3678 GCA_964486565.1 uncultured Victivallales bacterium | reverse complement strand
CTGCCGCGCCTGTGCTCCCAACGCGGTTCACGCGGAGTTTTGAAACTGGCTCTGACGTGTTTGTTTAGTTGAATTGGTCTTCCGTTGTTGCAGGGTGAGAATGTTGGTGTAGATTAAGGTATTTGGTGTTAAGTATAAGTATGAAGAGGGCATGTTATGAGCGGAGGATTGTCTGAATCTGGCAGCGAGTCGGCCTTTGTTGTGAGGGCTGCTGGAGGTATTGCGCTTGTCTCGCTGCTTTTCTCGCTTGCCGTGGGTGCCCTGCTTGTTTCCGATTATATGCGGATGAGAAGTTCCGACCCTTTGTCCAGCCGCACGATCGAGGAGCTTCGCGAGAGGCTCAAGGAGAACCCGGACGACGATCTGCTTCGCGAGGGTATACGCGACCTTGACATGATGAGCCGAGGCGTCTTTTTCGCTTCTCGCTCGAAGCTGCTTGCCGGCAGAGCCCTGCTCATTGCCGGGCTGGTTGTCTGTTTTGTCTCGGCCAATGTACTGCTGTGGTCGCGCTGGAGATTCCCTCTGCCGGGGAAGTGCCCCGGGATAGACAATTCTTATTCCAATGCCGCATATTCGCGCAGGCTGCTTCTTTTTTTGGGTGCGCCTGTTCTTGTGGCGATTTTCATGCCGGCGGTCTGGCGAGGAGGTTTTTCACGCCTGGACGAGAGGAGTGTGCAGGAGGCGTTGGCGATCTCGGAAGAGCAGGGCAGCGTGGCACTGGTTGCAGTCATACCTTCCGGAGAACAGATACTGGCGAACTGGCCGGGTTTCCGTGGATCCTACGGGCAGGGTATTGCTCACCGTGAGGATGTCCCCGGTTCGTGGGACGGTGCGACATCCGCTAATGTCTTCTGGAGGGTGGAGATTCCCAAGCCTGGATTCAGCTCGCCTGTGGTTTGGGAGGACAAGGTTTTTGTCACCGGCGGGGATGCCGGGTCAAGAAGGGTCTTCTTGTTCGATGCAAAGGACGGCAGGCTGGTCTGGCAGCGAGAGGTATGCGGTATAATCGGTTCCCCGTCAACTCTGCCGCCTGTCACGGCCGACACCGGATATGCCGCCGCGTCCCCGGCTACCGACGGCATGCTTGTTTTCGCGATCTTCGCAAACGGCGACCTGATCTGCTACGACTTCGCCGGCGAAGTAATCTGGAGCAGAAATCTCGGCACTCCCGACAACCACTACGGGCACTCATCATCGCTCCTCGTCGAGAAAGGGGTGCTCATTGTCCAGTTCGACCATAGGAAGTCCACCTCGCTGATAGGCATTGAATGTGCCACAGGCAAGGATGTTTGGCGGCAGTCTAGGGGGGAGGACGACATCTCGTGGTCGTCGCCGATCTTCGTCAGGCATGGGGACCGCGACGCAGTGATCTCATGCACCTCGACCACGGTTTTTTCGAACGACCTTGCCACCGGGAGGGAGTTCTGGCGCAGAAGATGCCTCGCGGGGGAGGTTGCCCCGTCCCCGTCATTCCAGGATGGCGTGGTCTTTGTCACCAACGACAACGCCTCGACCGTCGCGCTGGACTTCATGGAGGGAAACGTGCTCTGGGAGAACAACGAATCGTTGCTGCCCGACGTGGCGAGCCCGGTCGTCTGCGGGGATTTCATCATCCTCGCAACAAGCATGTCAGTCGTCGTGTGCCTCAATTCACGCACAGGCAAGCTCCTCTGGGAACACGATGTCGCCGGTGGATTCTATTCCTCACCCATACTTGTTAATGGCCTCGTGTATGTCACCGACATGAACGGTACGACCTACATCATCAAGCCGGGCGAAAAATACGAGGAGATCGTCAGGCTCCACCTTAAAGACCAGATCGTCGCCACTCCAGCTTTCGTCGGGAACAAAATTTTCATCCGTGGAGCAAAACACCTATACTGCATCCAAAATGGCCAGCCGCGCCTGTCTGCGTGCACCGCACAGGCAGGCGGCCACGGGGATTTTTGAAATTGGCTCAAGTCTCCGATTGCCGACCACCGGTCTCCGTCTGAAGGCTCCGCCGTGGCAGGCCGATCACGGCTATGGCGGTGTTCGCGATCACCTTGATGTCGCCTGCCAGGGAGATGGAGTTGACGTATTGCTCGTAAATGTCTAGTTTTTCGGGGAGCAGGGTGTTTTTGTAGTATGTCTCGGGTTCCGTGGCATTTGCGAGCAACTCCTCCTCGTTCCTGAACTTGACGGACGCGGGGTCGGTGATGCCTGGTTTTACGGAGAGGATTTTCTGCCATCTTTCGGGGTATAGCTCGACGTAGGCCCTGACTTCGGGTCGGGGTCCGACGAGGGACATGTCTCCGGCGAGCACGTTGAAAAGTTGAGGCAGCTCGTCAATCTTGGATTTCCGGAGTATTTTGCCGATGCCGGCGACCCTGGATGCTGACCCTGGATGGAAATCCTTCCCGTCGCTCTTGGGGGCGACTGTCATAGTCCTGAACTTGAGTATGTTGAAGTATCTCCCGTCCTTGCCTGCGCGGCTTTGTCGGAAGAGGACGGGGCCGCGCGATCCGAGCTTGACCATCAGCGCGGCGAGCGCCATCAGCGGTGACAGCATCAGCGCCAGCGCCAGCGCGGCGGTGAAATCCAAGGCTGTCTTTATGCAGTATCTGTACATCGTGGCTCCTCAATCTTTCCGCCATGCCGCCCAAACTTTGCGGCGTTTCTTTTCTGTCGGCATGTTGTAAACTGCTGCATCGCCGCGTAGATTTAGCAATGCCGCATGGCATCTAGGGATTAAAATATGTTGCCGGAAGCGTCAAATGCAAACTGAGTTCGACACAATCATATGCAGATACAGCGAGATTGCGCTGAAGGGTAGGAACCGTTCGGATTTCGAGATGAAGCTGGTGGACAACATCGCATACTTGCTCGGCGGTGTCCCCGACCTGGAGATATCGCGGATTAGGGGCAGGGTTATTATCGGCAGGAAAACGCCACGCCCTTTCGACGACCGTGAGCTGGACGATATAAAATCCGGCCTCTCCCGCGCCTTCGGGCTGGCGTCCTTCTCACCCGCCCTGGCCGCCAGTCCGGAAATCGAGGACATCATTCGGGCTGTGAAGCTATGCTCGCAAGAGCCGTTCGTGTCCGCGCTGGAGGGCGGCGGGAAAGCAAGTTTCCGCATCAGGACGCGCAGGGCGGACAAGACGTTCCCGATGAGGTCCAAGGAGGTCGAGATCGCCATCGCCGAGACAATAGGGGCAGTGTTTGACACCGATGGAAGGCTCGCAGTGGACCTCGAGAACGCCGACATCACCATAAGTTGCGAAATTCGCAAGAATGCGGCCTACGTCTTCCTGGGCTCCATCCCGGGTCCTGGCGGCCTCCCGGTGGGATGCGGTTCGCCAGTGCTCGCCTTGCTTTCCGGCGGCATTGACTCCCCCGTCGCATGCCGCCTGATGATGAAAAGAGGCTGCCACGTTGACTACATGGCTTTCCACAGCGCCCCGTACACGCCTCCTGAGACCGTCGGTAAGGTCGAGAGGCTCGTCAAGGTGCTTGACCGCTGCCAGCTCCCGGGTAGACTTTTCGTCTGCAATCTCGCGCCGATCCAAAAGATCGTGCGCGACTTCTGCGCCGAACGCTTCAGGACCGTCCTCTACAGGAGGATAATGTTCAGGATCGCCGCCGAGATCGCAAAAAGAAACTCCAACGGAGCGCTGGTCACCGGTGAGTCCGTCG
>CAZANS010000279.1:0-3680 GCA_964486565.1 uncultured Victivallales bacterium | reverse complement strand
GCATCTCGATCCCGTTGTTCAAAACAAAAGAGCCAATTTCAAAAGACTGATCCAATGGTTTCATAAGCGAAAGATAGCTCTTTGAGCGGCGGCAGTCAAACGGGAGAAAGCGAAAATCGCAGGGTTATCCCAACTTTGCAGGCGGTGTGGCATGGAAAAGGGGAATGCGCGTTTGCCTTGGGTCCCTTCCCGGCGTATTTTTACGGCATGAAAACATTACGTAGCGCTTCAGGACTCGCATTCGCCACCATGCTAAGCAGGCTCCTCGGCATGTTCAGGGACATATTGTTTGCCTCGCGTGTCGGCGGCGGCACTGTCATGTCGGCATGGATTTTGGCCTTCACCATCCCGAACCTCCTGCGGCGTCTGCTTGGGGAGGGAGCCCTGGGGACTGCCATGATACCGCTTTTCACGGGGATTCTGGAGAAGGGGGGCGGCAAGGAGGAGGCCGGGAGGAAGTTCTCGCTGCTTTTCGCGGCGATGGGGGTCTTGCTTTCGGGATTGTGCGTGCTGACGGCGCTGGTATCCATCTTGGTTGTTCCCTTTGTTTCCACCGAGAGGATCAAGCTGACATTTCAGATTCTGCCTCTTGTGATGCCCTATTCGATCCTTGTATGCCTTTCCGCCCTCGCCGGCGCGGCGCTGAACTCAATGAAGAAATTCTTTGTCCCGGCATTGGCGTCGCTTGCCCTGAACGTCTCGCTCATTATGTGCCTTGTCGCGCTCGTGCCCTTGGCGTGGGGGCATCTGACGGCACTCGCGGCACTTTCAATCGCCGTGCTGCTTGCAGGGACCGTGCAGCTCGCGATCATGCTGAAGCTTTTGCATAGGGAAGGGGTTATGACGGCCATGGAGCCGGGTGCATTGCGTAAGGCATGGGGTAATGAGTTCCTTGGCGAGGTGTGGAGGCTTACCCTCCCGGGGCTGGTGGGGGCATCTGCCCTGCAGATCAGTTTTCTCGCAGACAGGTGGCTGGCTTGTATCTTGGGGGACTATGCTGTGCCCGCCCTGTACTACAGCGACCGCATAGTGTATCTGACTACCGGGGTGTTCGCCGTGGCGCTGGGCAGCGTGCTGCTTCCAGACATGTCGAGGTATGCCTCGAGAGATGACCGCAAGGGCTTGGTTGACGGCCTTGCTCTGGGCTTGAGGCAGACTTTTTTCATCTGCATCCCGGCGGCCTTTTTCACATTCTTCCACAGACGGGAGATCATAGACATACTTTTCGCCCGTGGGGAGTTCGACGCTTCCGCAGTGAGCGAGACCGCATGGGCCCTGGCATTCTACGCCCCCGGCATCCCGTTCTTCGCGACTGTCAAGATACTCCTTACAGGCTTCTACTCCCAGAAGGACATGAGGACCCCGGTCAAGGTGTCACTCGGGTGCATATCGCTGAACATCGTGCTCAATCTGATACTTATGTGGCCTCTGCGGCAGGGGGGCATCGCGCTTGCCACCGCGATATCCTCGGCAGTAAACTTCGCCGTGCTCTTCATCCTCTTGAGAAAAACCCTGAAGTGGCACGGTGTAAGCATCATGCTGCCGCATGCGGCCCAGGCCGTCGCAAGCTCAATCGCCGCGATCACGGCATCCGCAATGGTTTTCAATTCGTCGTCGTCGTTGTATGGGATGAACGATCTCGCTGGTTTGATCTTGTCGGCGGCGGTCTTCGCGGGGGTTTTCTTCCTTGCATCCATCTCATTTCGCTCGGAAGAACTGCGGCAATGGCTCGATTTCTTCAAAAAATAAACCCGTGTATTTGGCAAAAAAGAAACAAACACTATGGACAGCATCGAGGAAAGGTTCGGGATAGGCGTTTCACGCGACATCGGCTCATTGCCTGATGCTCTGAAGATCATCGGCGGCTCGGGCTTCAAAATGCTCGAGCTGCCCTTTGCCTTCATGCAGGAATCAGGGATGGAGAAGATACTTGCCTCGGCAGCCAAGGAAGGCCTGCATGTCAACACAGCCACAAATATTGCCCCGGCAGGTGTCGCCTCGGGAGTGGCAGACCAAAGCGCGAAGCTCAAAAGTGATTTCATCGATAACGTGTCGGCGACGATAAAATCGCTCAGTCTTGCCGGTGTACCGCGCTGCACGCTCAACTTGCTGCCGGAGAATTCCTTCGCCCATCCGGAGCAGAGAGAAAGGAAAGCAGAACTGCTTCGCAGGCTTACACCGGCAACAGTGGAAAACAAAATGTCAATCTCAATCCCGGTGCGAATCCCGCAGACCGCAAAAACACGAATCGGCGAGTACTCGGATTTCGCCGCCGAGACAATGAATCCCCTGGTCGGGCTTTGCGTCAATATACACCCGCATGAGCTCAGGGAATCCGCTGACAGCATCGAGTTCCTGCGCCCCCTGATGTTCAAGCTCTCAGCAATGTCCATCGTATACGAGCCGGACGCGGGCAATTCTCTTGTCCACAGGACGGTCGCCCCATGGCTAAACGCGCTCGAGCATCTAATCCCGCAATCCACGGTTTTCTTCCTCCCCAGGACCATGAGCATCACCACCTTCGCCAGGGAGATCGGCAGGCTGCACGCCCTCGCAGAGGACCTGCTGTCCGAGGAGACGGATTCCAGATGAGTAGAGCCAATTTCAAAACTCCCCGTGGCCGCACGGCTTGCCATTTTGGATGCGAGGCCACGCCGATGCGGAAGTGGGCATACCTGCTTAGTCTGTCCCGACCGCGGCGGCGTGGCATTCGCGCCAAAAGAGCCTGCCGCCCAAAGGGTTGGGGCCAGAAGGCAGAGCAGTTGGTGAAGGAATGACGCGATGATAATCCATCTCGACAGCATTGACTCGACCAACCGCTATGCCCTGCGCAAACTGGAGGATCCCTCTGGCGGCGGCGAAGGAATCCACGACAACTGCATGGTGCTCGCGCGTTCGCAGACCGCAGGACGCGGAAGGCGCGGAAGGCAATGGATATCCCCGCCAGACAAGAACATCTACGCAAGCTATGTCATCATCGAACCCCCGTTCCCTCCCCATGCATCCCTCTGGATCTGCGCGCTGGCATCACTCGAGACACTCAGGAAATCCGCCCCCGAAATACCGTTCTGGATAAAATGGCCCAACGACATCTTCTGCGACTCGCTCCGAAAACATGGGAGACCCCTCAAGATCGCCGGCCTCCTCGCCGAGACCTCTACCGCGCCGCAGAGCAACCAGATAAAAGCCGTCGTCGCGGGCATCGGAATAAATGTCAACATGCCTCCCGAGACCTGCGACTCCATAGACAAGCCCGCCACCTCACTCCTCGCCGAGACAGGCAACAAGCACGACCTTGCGAATTTCGCAGATTCCCTCCACGAAAACCTCATCAAGTTCCGCGCAATCGCTACCGACAGCATCGCCGATGCCCATAGGCTATGGCGGTCGGAAAACAAACTCCTTGGCGCGAAAGTATCACTCAAACTCGACTCAGGAAAGATCGTTGACGGAATATTCTCCGAACTCCCTCCATCCGGCGAGATGATCCTCGATACAACTCAAGGACCACGAAAAATATTCAGCGCAGACCTCTTGGCATTCAAAATCAATGAAACACTAAAACCTCAAAACACACGCTGAAGCTGTGAACTCCGACGGGGTGTGTCAGAATGCCGGTGAGAGTTTCGAGCCAGTTTCAAAACTCCGCGTGAACCGCGTTGGGAGCGCAGGCGCGGCAG
>CAZANS010000278.1:3021-3688 GCA_964486565.1 uncultured Victivallales bacterium | reverse complement strand
CTGCCGCGCCTGCGCTCCCAACGCGGTTCACGCGGAGTTTTGAAACTGGCTCAAGAAGTCAGCAATAAAAAAGACTCGGAGGGATAGCCGATGGGCAGAATTCTTGTAACAGGAGGAGCGGGATATATAGGAAGCGCTTGCGCCGAATACCTGCTCGACAGAGGATTCGAGGTTGTGGTCTTCGATTCTCTGGAGACAGGCCATCGAGACGCGGTTGACCCGCGTGCCCGTTTTGTCGAAGGCAATCTGGCCGACCGGGAACTCGTGCTCGAACTTGTCGGAGCTGGCGGATTCAATTCAATAATGCATTTCGCTGCATACTCTCTGGTAGGGGAGTCCATGAAGGATCCGGGAAAGTATTTCCGGAACAATCTGGGTGCCGGCATCAACCTCCTGGACGGCGCAGTGGCAGGCGGAGTGAAGTCGTTTGTCTTCTCAAGCACATGCGCGACTTACGGAGAACCAGAGGACATCCCGATCACAGAAAATGAGAAACAACGACCGATAAACCCTTACGGAGAGTCCAAACTCATGTTCGAGAAGGCGCTGGAATGGTACAAAAGTATCTTCGGGCTGAGATATGCCGCATTGCGCTATTTCAACGCCGCCGGCGCAACAGGCAAGTTCGGCGAGGATCACCGCCCGGAGACACATCTCATCCCAATCA
>CAZANS010000278.1:0-3011 GCA_964486565.1 uncultured Victivallales bacterium | reverse complement strand
CAATCATACTGCAGGTGGCTCTGGGCAAAAGGGACAAGATGATGGTCTTCGGCGACGACTACCCCACTCCCGACGGCACCTGCATACGAGACTACATCCACATAAGCGATCTGGCCCAAGCTCACATGCTTGCTATGGACGCGCCGGAGAGCGGGCACTATAACCTGGGTACAGGCAACGGCATGAGCGTCATGGAGATAGTCCAGACAGCAAGGGAGGTGACGGGGCATTTGATTCCTGTTGAGATCTCCCCGAGGCGCCCGGGAGACCCCCCGAGGCTTATCGGGGATTCCGCCCTTGCAAAAAAGGCTCTCGGCTGGCACCCGGAGCACGAGAACGCCAGGGAGGTCGTGGCTTCCGCATGGGAATGGGCCAGAAACCATCCCTATGGGTACAAGAACTAGTCTCAAATCAAGGAGTCGCAGTATGATGATGAAGGACTGTATATTTTGCAAGATAGTCGCCGGAGAGCTGCCTTCAAAAAAAATATATGACGACGATCTGGTGATCGCGTTTATGGATATCGCACCTATAAACCCAGGTCACCTTCTTGTAATCCCAAAGGAGCATCACACGGGTTCCTCGACCATCCCTGAGGAAGTCGCAGGAAGGATGTTCCATGTAGGGGCGCGTCTCGGGGTGGCGCTCAAGCGCGCTCTCGATGTAGGTGGTTTCAACCTGCACCTGGCCGACGGGAAATGCGCCGGGCAGGTGGTTATGCACGCCCATATGCATGTCATCCCGCGCGACATAGAGGACGGGTTCCACTGGAACTGGCGTCAGCAGCAATATGAAAGCGATGAGGCGCGGGACGATATCGCTTCGAAAATCATCGAGAAGCTGAAGTTCTGATGCTGGATTTCCTGAAGAGGTTTTTCAAACCAGCGGATTTCGTCGTACTTGTTCGCGACGGCAGACCGGAGATCCACCGCGGCAAAGTCGCCTCGGGTTTCCTCAGGGATTGCAGGGATGTCTGCACCAGAGAGAAGCTAGTGTCGGGCACGATATTTGGCGTGCGTCAAGGCAATGGACACATCTCGCTGTCATTCTCGGGAAATATACCCGAGGACTGCCGGCAGATGCTCCTCAACGCATGGAACTTGCATGCTTGAAACAATTGTGTTCTTATGGATGTGGAAATGGAAGAAAGAAAAGATCCGCTAGATTCGGTACTTGATAAGGTGGCATCTCCTGCCGACTTGAAAAGCCTGTCGCCAAAAGACAGGCTCGCCCTCGCAGACGAGATCAGGAACGTCCTGATGGATGTGGTTTCCGCAAACGGGGGGCACTTGGCTCCAAATATGGGCGTGGTCGAGCTGACAATCGCCCTTCACACAGTTTTTGATGCCCCGATTGACAAGCTGATCTGGGATGTCGGGCACCAGGGTTATGTCCACAAACTTCTGACAGGCAGGCGTGAGTTTTTCAAGACTTTGCGGCAGGACGACGGATGCCTGGGATTTCTCTCGCGTGAAGAGTCCGAGTACGATCCCTTCGGAGCGGGGCATGCAGGAACCGCGATTTCCGCAGCACTCGGATTCGCCGCGGCAAGGGACTCGCGCGACGGCAGGGAGAAAATCGTGGCAGTCGTCGGCGACGGATCCCTCAACTGCGGTATCTCCCTCGAGGGCCTCAACAACGTCGCCGAGGTCACCAACGACATGATCATAGTCCTCAACGACAACAAAATGTCAATATCACCTAATGTCGGCTCGATCGCACGATACCTCAACCGTATCATCTCCACCAGGGGCTACAACAAATTCAAGGCCTCCATACGCAAACTTGTCAGAATGATCCCCATGGTGGGTGACGAGATCACCCGTAAGGTATCAAGGCTCGAGGAAGCCGCAAAAAGCATGTTTGTCCACGGGGTGATCTTCGAGGAGCTAGGCATCCGCTACATCGGGCCCGTAAACGGGCACAACATGGAGGAGATGATAAGAACCTTCGAGGTGATCTCCGAGTTCCCGCGCCCGGTGGTGGTGCATGTCGTCACCGAGAAGGGCAGGGGATACGGGCATGCCGAGGCCGCGCCGGAGAAGTTTCATGGGTTGTCAAGCTTCGACCTCAGCACCGGAGACTGCAACTCCAAACCTTCCGTGCCGACCTTCTCCGAGGCGTTCGGCGATTCACTGTGCGCCCTGGCGGTAGAACACAACGATGTCGTCGGGATCACCGCGGCCATGTGCGCCGGGACAGCCATGGCTCTATTCGCAGAAAAATTCCCAAAACGTTTCTACGATGTGGGAATAGCCGAGGAGCATGCGGTGGTCTTCGCCGCAGGCCTGGCCGCCGCAGGCAAAAGACCGGTCGTGGCGATATACAGCACATTCCTCCAGAGGGCTCTAGACTGCGTTATGCACGATATCTGCCTGCAGAATCTGCCTGTGATAATCTGCACCGACAGGTCCGGCATAGTGGACGACGGTCCCACCCATCACGGCATACATGACCTGGCATTCCTCAAGAGCCTTCCTGACATCTCGATATTATCGCCGAGAGACGAGTGCGAACTTCGCGAGATGCTCTTTGTCTCCTACGAACAAGCCCGCCCGGTGGTCATCCGTTACCCGCGCGCTTTGGGCAGCGGGGAGAAAAGGGACGATCACAACTTGCGCTGGGGGGCCGCAGAGATTTTGCGCAATGGACACGATATCGCCATCTGGGCCGTCGGCGCAGAAGTCGCCGCAGCAAAAGACATCCTCGAAAGACTCGAAAAAAACAAAATCCGAGGCACTCTCGTCAACACTCGCTTTATCAAGCCATTCGACTCCGAACTGCTTCTCAAACTCGCCTCCAAAATGCCTGTGGCCACCATCGAGGACTGCCAGATCTCCGGCGGTATAGCCGCCATCGTGGATTCGCTTCTCGTAAACCATAAACATCATGGTGTGAAACATTTCGGATGGCCCGACTCAATCGTGCCGCACGGTACAATCTGCGGATTCCGAAAAAAACTCTGACTCGATCCGGAATCAATAGCCGACGATATCACCTCATGGTTGAAG
>CAZANS010000277.1:0-3707 GCA_964486565.1 uncultured Victivallales bacterium | reverse complement strand
CTCGCAGCTTTCTGCTCAATGGGCTTCGCATTGCTCTACACCCCCTTGTGCAGGGTGATCGCCTTCAAGGCTGGCTTCCTTGACAAGCCTCTCGAGCAGCTCCACAAGGGGCACAAGAGCCCCACCCCGCTCCTCGGAGGCCTTGCGATCTACGCGGCAGTCGTCTCGACTGTGATAATGGGCATACTTGCTTTGAGATCTGTCGAGAGCCAGAACGCATCGAGAGAAGTGATGGACAACCTGCAGGGGGTTATGGGTGTCACGCCAAGGATATTCTTCATAAGCCTTGCCGGACTAATGGCCATGCTTGTAGGGCTGTATGACGACAAATTCAACATGAGCGCTAAGGCGAAGCTGTTCTGCCAGTTCACCATAGCCGCAATAGCTGTATCCTTCGGCGGGGTTCAGATCAGCGCATTCATCAACATCCCAGTGGTGACCTGGTGCATAACTGTGTTCTGGATTGTTTTCATGATGAATGCGATTAATTTTTTTGACAACATGGATGGATTGGCGGCTGGGACGGCCACGATAGCCTTTTGTTTCTTCACCATAGCCGCGGCTGTCAGGGAGCAATATTTCGTGGCTGTGCTCGGATCGGTGTTCGCGGGTTCGACTTTCGGGTTCTGGTTCTTCAACCACTCCCCGGCGACCATATTCATGGGCGACTCGGGAAGCCATCTCCTGGGTTACATGCTTGCGACACTTGGCTGCATGGTCACCTACTTCAAGTCCAACGAGAGCCGGTCGCCTCTCTCGATACTCATACCGGTGTTCATCCTTGCCATCCCGATCTTCGACCTTTTGGCCGTCATGGCTATACGCTTTATCAAAGGCAAGCCGATATATATCGGCGACCAGAACCATATATCCCACAGGTTCAACAATATGGGTTTATCCCGCAGGACATCGGTGCTGATGGTGCATCTTCTTGTTTTGACTATAGGCATGAGCGTTCTGCCGATGCTTTGGGGAGACCAGAGGACCGCGGCGGTCTCCGTGGTCCAGTCGGTCACCATCCTGCTGATGGTCTCGATACTCCAGTTATCCTCCGTCAAGAACAGGGACGGCACATGAACTCGGCCATCATTGCGCTTGCGGTCTTCGTGCTGTATTTGCTGGCCTACAAGACCTACGGATGCTTTCTTTCAGAGATGCAGACTTTTTATTCCCAGGATAAATTCATGCTTTTCAGCATGGCCTTGACGATAGAGCCAATTTCAAAACTCCCCGTGGCCGCGTGGCATTCGCGCCAAAAGAGCTTGCTGCCCAGAGGGTTGGGGCGGATTTATCCCATTTGGCATGAGGATTCCGCATATGCCAGAGCTTGACATCAGGATAATCTGCATCGGCAACGAGCTTTTGAAAGGCTTCACCGTCAACACGAATCTTGCCAACATAGGCAGGATGCTCACTGACGAGGGGCTTCTTGTCAAGGAGAGCCTGACGATATCCGACAGCCACCAGGAGATAGTAAAGAAGCTCGACATGCTTCTCAAGTCGGGCTGCGATGTGGTGATCACCACCGGCGGTTTGGGTCCGACCAAGGATGATTTGACCAAGAACGCCGTGGCTGACTATTTCTCGCTTCCTATGTCAGAGGATGCAGCGATACGCAGACAGCTTGAACGATACTGGACGGCGAGGAACTGCCCGATGCCTGAAAGCGTGCTGGTTCAGGCGTTGGTACCGAAAGGGGCCAGATGCTTCCGCAACGAGGTCGGTACTGCGCCGGGAATAGTGATCGAGGCTGGGTTTGGCAGGACTCCCTGTGTGATACTTCTTCCCGGGCCGCCGGCAGAGTTGATACCGATGTTCAGGAAATATGTCCTGCCCTACATAGCCTCCCTATCGCCACGGCGCACGATAACTGAAACAGTGTGCGTCTCCGGGATTCCCGAGTCGGTCGTCGAGAGAAGGGTTGTCGAGGCATTGAAAAAACTACAGGGGATAGAGCTCGCGTACTGCGCATCAACCGAGAGCGTGAAAATTTATATCACCTCAAATGATCCGCTAAGGATATCCGAATCGAGAAGGCTCCTCAAAAGGGGTTTCGCGGGAAGCATTCTCCCTGAGGGCTTGACCAGCCCGGCGGAGCATGTCGCAAGGCTTTTCGCAAGAAAGGGCATGAGCCTGTCTTTCGCCGAGTCCTGTACTGGAGGCATGTTGGCTGCGGCGTTGACCGACATTCCCGGCGTGTCGAAAATATTCAAAGGCTCTATAGTGTCATACTCGAACGAGTGGAAAAAAAAATTCCTGGACATTCCAGACTCACTGCTGAAGACGCACGGGGCCGTGAGCCCTGAATGCGCAACGGCAATGGCGGAGGCACTGTGCCGCAAGTATGGCTCGGATGCCGGCGTGGCCATCACCGGTGTCGCTGGGCCTTCAGGCGGCACAGCCGCCAAGCCTGTCGGGTTAGTCTATATAGCTGCAAGGCTCAGCGGCAGGAGTGCTGTCAGGGAGTATCGGTTCCCCGGCGGGAGGCAGCGAGTGCGAACGCGCTCAGTCTCTGCGGCGTTCAACCTCCTGAAAGAACTCTACATGGCAGATGCCAAATGACCCCCCCAGGGAAAAGAATTGCACTGTCTCTCGGCGCCAACATCGGAGATGTCGAATCGAATTTCTCACTCGCCGCCGAAGGTCTCGCCTCGGCGGGAATGCGCGAAATTCGCAAATCATCCCCTTTCCGCTCCGAAGCGGTGGAATGCCTGCCGGGAACCCCACCTTTCACAAACCAGGCGCTGACCGGACGATGGGGCGGATCGGAAAGAGAACTCCTTGAATGCTGCAAACGGCTGGAAACAGCGGCGGGCAGACCTCCAGACCACCTTCCCAAAACATCCCGCACTCTCGATATTGATATCATTATCTTCGGAGATGATGTGTACGACGACGACGATCTGCATATCCCCCACAAGAAGGCCGCAGGACGTGGTTTTGTGATTTTCCCACTGGCGGAAATCGCAAAAGACTGGATTTTCCCCGGAACTTGTGCTACTGTTGTGCAGTTGGCTGAGGAGCTTTCCCGCGATTCAGCATAAGAGCGGTTCATCAATGTTTGGCATTTCGTAAAGTAAGGAGTAAAGGGAATGAGGCTGATCATCGGTATGCTGGTAAGTTGTGCCATTTTGGCAGGGTCTTTGGTCAACGCACAGGACAAGAAGGCTCCCGAGATGAAAAACCCCTTCGAGAAGCAGGTTCAAAAAATACAGAAGCTCAAGGAGTCCATAGAGAAGATGGATGCCGAGAAGGACAAGAAAAAAATTGAAAAGATAGAAAAGAGCATAGAAGACGAGACGGAAAAGCTCGAGAAGGATCTGGAGAAGCGAAAGTCCGCCATTGAAAAGAGGATTGACAAGCATGAGAAGAGTCTAGAGAAACTTGACAATGACAAGAATGCAACCAAATTCCAAACTATCGAGAAAGAAATAGAAAAGCTCCACGAGGAGGTTCGCCAGCTTGAGAAATTTGCCGACCCGGACTTCAAGGACGACGAGGACGACGAGGACGATGCCGCCGTTGACGCGGCAGGGGAAAAGGGCAAGAAGGCTCTGAAAGATATCCTCTAATATCACTGTCATCCCCTGGAATGTTGGGAGCCAGGCTCAAAACTCCGCGTGAACCGCGTTGGGAACACAGGTGCGGCAGGCGGTGCGGCGAAATGGCTGGTGCATACCATCAACTGTCTGTGCCCGCCATTTCGC
>CAZANS010000276.1:0-3709 GCA_964486565.1 uncultured Victivallales bacterium | reverse complement strand
CAAAAAGGTGAAAGCTAAGTTAGTCTTAAAGCGTTGTATGCAAATATGTTAACTGCCATTTTTGAGATTTAACTGCTTCATTTAGGATGAAACACGCGAACGCCGTGAACTCCGACTTTAAATCCAGCTTGAAGGGGTTCTTTTGCATTTGCCTCCTGATGGCTGTTGTGGCAGGTCGCCTTACTCTGCGGGTGGGACCATTCTGCTAAGCGGCTGTATTGAGTTGGCATTCCCGGTAGCGGTGTCGTATGAGATCACGACTGCGTCGAGTCTGATGTCGGTTTCTTTTACGGCGAGTCTTCCTGGCATTCCGGAGAGGAACTTGAAGAGGACATCCTCGACCTTCCTTCCGAGGACGGAGAACTCTGCACCAACCATCCCTGCGTCGGAGATGAATGCCGTACCGCCGGGAAGTATCTTCGCGTCGGCGGTCTGGACATGTGTGTGCGTGCCGATCACGGCGGTTACCCTGCCGTCAAGATGATGCGCCATCGCAGCCTTCTCGCTGGTCGCCTCAGCATGGAAGTCAACGATCCTGCATTTCACATTCTTCGGGATCTCCCCGAGTATCTTGTCGGCGGTGTCGAAGGGGCATCCCGAGCCATCCTTCATGAATATCCTGCCCACAAGATTTATAACGGCCACATCACCTCCACCTGGATTCCGGAAGACCCCGTACCCCCTTCCCGGCTGTCTGAAGCTGAAATTCGCCGGGCGAAGGACACAAGGAAGCCCCTCGATCTCGTGTTGGAACTCCTTCTGGTCCCATGTATGATCGCCCATAGTAACCACATCAACCGCACCAGGATGGATCTCCTTGAGGCACTTCGCGTTGGCTCCGGCTCCGGCGGCGATGTTCTCGGCGTTGGCAATGCAGAACTGGCAATTGAACTCGCGCCTCAGCTCAGGGGCAAGACGCTTAACCGCATTCCTTCCACCCTTGCCAACTATGTCGCCGATGAATAAAAGATTCATAATTTCGATTTCCACCTGTTGTATCATTCGTTGCAGCAATTATAATCCCTATATTCGAAAAAACAATTGGATTATTCTTGGAGCTAGGATGAGTGCACGCGAAATTCGCAAAGTCCCAACGGTAGTGATAGTCGGCAGGCCGAATGTCGGCAAGTCCTCGCTTTTCAACCTCATGGTGGGGAGGCGAAAGGCAATAGTGCACGAGGAGAGCGGGGTCACACGTGACAGGATAGTGTCCATGGCGACTTATAAGGGCAAGCTTTTCCAGATCGCAGATACAGGCGGCCTGGGTGTATTCTCCACCGACAAAAAAAAACTCGGCCTGTGGGATGCGGGAATAAGGGCACAGGTGGACACAGCCTTGGAGAGCGCGGATCTGATTATATTCGTGGCGGATGCGACGGCAGGGCTGACTCCCTTGGACAGCGACATATCGCGGCATCTCAGGGCAAGCGGGAAGCCCTATTATCTTGTGTCGAACAAGTCCGACACCCCGCCGCTGGATATCCTGTCAGAGGATTTCGCCCCATGCGGGGCCGAGGAGCTGTTTCCAATATCCTGTGTACATCGCCGCGGCATTGACAAACTACTGTCTGCCGTGGTCTCGAGGATAGATGCGCCGCAGACTGGAGACGAGGATTCGACACCCATGAACATAGCGGTGGTCGGCAGGCCGAACGTCGGCAAATCCTCGCTCGTGAACCGTCTCCTGGGGGAGGACCGCATGATAGTGAGCGATATACCCGGCACGACACGCGATGCGGTTGACGCGAAGTTCGTCTTGGATTTCCGCGGGCAGAAGATATCCGCGATGCTTGTTGACACCGCCGGCTTACGCAAGAAGGGCCGTGCGGACAGTGCAGTGGAGGTCTTCAGCATAATGCGTTCGGAGTCTGCGATCAAGCGCTCGGACATCGTATTGCTGGTCGTGGACGCCACAGGCGGTGAAGTCTCCGCGCAGGACAAGAAAATCGCAAGCTTGATCGAGACCGCGGGAAAGGGCTGCATAATACTTGCCAACAAGTTCGACCTCTGCCCCGGGATACAGAAGACAACGCTGATCGAGGACTTGCGAAATTCGCTGAAGTTCCTGAGATACGCGCCGATAATCCTCACATCCGCAGTGAGAGACAGGCATTTCGAAAAACTTTCCGAGCAGATAGCCGCGCTCCGGGATCAGATGGACCTCAAGATCCCGACACCGGTTTTGAACAAGATCCTGGCCGACCTCTGCGGGAAGACTCCCCCACCAGCCAACGGCGGCAAGTCCTTCAAGATATATTATGGCACAATGACAGGCACCAGGCCGCCTCATTTCGTACTCTTTGTCAACGACCCGAAGCTCTGCACTCAGTCCTACCTGCAGTACATCAAGAACTCCCTGCACGCCAGTCTGAGCATAACCGGCTGGCCAGTGACGCTTAGCCTGAAGAGAAGGGAGAAGTGATCTTCCGTGGGACACCTCGCTTTCAAGCTTAGCGCACCCGGGAAATACGCTTTGGAGACCGTTGAGCCGCCGTGGCCGGGACCCGGCGAGAAGCGCCTGAAGGTGCTGTGCTGCTCTATCTGCCGCACGGACGCGAAACTTTGCTCCACCGGACACCGAGACATGCGCCTGCCAGTGGTCCCCGGGCATGAGTTCTGCGGAATTGACCCCAAGGACGGGAAAATCTACGCCGTTTGGCCAGGAATCGCATGCGGCAAGTGCGGGTTCTGCCTCAAAGGCATGGAGAATATGTGCAAGTCACTACAGATAATAGGTTTCCATCGCGACGGCGGGCTTGCGGAATTCGCGAATGTCCCAGAGGCTTCGCTCGTGCAGGTGCCGGACGGGCTGCCCTGCGAGCTTGCTGCCCTCGCCGAGCCGACGGCCTGCGCAATAAACGCTCTGGACATCATCGGGCTCGCACCCTCCGACAGGGTCGCCATCTTCGGCGCAGGCCCTCTAGGCATGATCGCTGCGAAATTCGCAAAAAAATCTAACGCCGATGTCGTGATTGTAGAGAACAACCCGGATAAAAGACTGAAGGTCGCGAGGACATGCAGAGATGAAGGTATTGACCTGGCAGGATGTGCCGACACCGGCAGATTCGACAAGACTCTCAATGCCACCCCCTCCCATCAGGCATTCACCGCCTGCATGGACGCACTCGCCACCGGAGGGAGCATGTCATTCTTCAGCGCTTTGCAAACAGACTCCAAACCGATCTCCATCAAGCAGTTGAACGAGCTACATTACAAGCAGCTTGCCCTCAGAGGAGCCTATGGCTGCACCAAAGAGCAGATAGGCAGGGCTCTTGACATTATTGAGAGTTCCCAGGGCTTCTTCGGCTCCCTGATAGAGGGTCGCATACACATCGAGGATGTCCGTAGCCATCTTGAGCGGGTGCTCGATGGCAAATGTTTAAAGTTCACCGTATGCTTCGGCCACCTTGGCACCACAACCTGAAACATACCTAAATGAAGCAGCTAGGATAAAGGACTGCCCCCCATGACAAATGAAAAAGACTTGCGCGAGTTCGGAACACTGACGTGCAGAATCGCCAGAGGCGAGATGATGACGCGCGAGGTGGCACGGGAAGCCTACACCCAGGTCATACTGGATTTGCAGCCGGAGCTTCAGCAGGGTGCCTTTCTGATGGCGCACATAACCCGCGGCCCTAGCGTGGAGGAGCTCGCCGGCGCATGGGAGGCGATTGACCGGCACGACACCAGCAAGATAGAATGCACCATC
>CAZANS010000275.1:0-3722 GCA_964486565.1 uncultured Victivallales bacterium | reverse complement strand
CGGGTGCTGATGTTGATCTCGCACTTCCGGCCGGCAACCGATTCAATCGCATCGCGAGCTTTCACGCAAAGATTAGTCAGAATCTGCTCTAGCTGCGACACCTCCGCCTTGACATGCCACAATCCGTCTCCAGGGTTGCAGCGTATCTGTTTCCCCTCCCCTACCGCATGCTTCAAAACATCAAGAAAATCACCCACAACTTTGTTTATATCCAAGGGAACAGGCTCCATGACCTGCTTCCGCGAGAACGCGAGAAGCTGTGCCGTAAGCTTGGCGGCATGCCGCCCGGCCTGAAGTATGCTTTTCAGATGGGCATCTGCGCCGGACTTCCCTGCCGGATGGTTCAGCGCCATCTCGGCACAGCCGAGAATTACGCTCAGTGCATTGTTGAAATCGTGCGCTATCCCGCCGGCAAGTTGACCCACAAGCTCAAGCTTCTGCGACTTCTCAAGCTGACCCCTCAAGTCCTCCCTCTCAATCTCTCCCCTCCTTCGTTCCGTAACATCAATCACGGTCGAGATGACCATCCCCTCGCCAACTTTAAGAGGCACGCAGCTTGCGTTGATGTAACTTGTCTCCTCCCCTTCGCGGGTTATCGGAACATCCTCCCAGCGCATCCTCGACGCATCGCCGCTGGAGAAATCAGCCTCCACCCTCTCACGTATCTCATGCTTGAAATCCGGATCCTTATATACTGCCTCCCAGAACTTGCCGGGCTTCTCCAACTCCTCCCTGCTTGCACGGTATATCTCCACAAATTTATTGTTCAGATACTCGAACTTGACCTCGGGTCTAACAGTGTTCACAGCGACCCCCACAGGAAGGTTGTCCAGCACACTGCGTATAAACTCTCCCCTCTGCCGCACCTCGCGAGTGGCACGACCTACCCGGCGCCGCAGAGACCACGACCACAGAAGCGCCAAAAGCAGTGTCAGCACCAGCGGGACGAGAAGCACCGCGGAATATCGGAGCATATCTAGAATCCCCAAAGGCTCGTCCTCGTACGGCGTGAACCAATTCTTCCTTATGCGCCAATACTCGCCGCTATCCTTAAGAACACGAAGCCCCTCGTTGATCTGCGAAATCAAAGCGGCTGAATCCTTGCGTGCTGCGTAACAATACTCGCCCGTCAAAAGCGGCCTCGAGGAAAGCCTCAGCCCTTCAATAGCTTGCAGCTCGATTATTTTCAGTGCTGTAATCCTGGTTACCAGTCCGCAGTCCGCACGCCCCTCCGACACCGCATAAAGCACCTCCTCCTGACTGCCACAGGGCACAAAACCATCAGATAACCCGGCTGACGTAAGCGTGTCGAAAACAAAATCCCCGCGCTGTACAGCCAATCTGAGCCCCTTTAGCTGCTCTATGCTCTCAGGCGGGTCAAGCGCACCTGCACAAACCACCGAGACATAGCTCGCGATGTCGTGAGGGTCGGAGAAGAGAAACTGCTCGGCACGCTCAGGCGAATAGAACATCCCCTGGAGCAAATCTATCTCCCCGCTTTCAAGCTTCCTCACCATCTCATCCCAAGGGCCCAGCTCCACCCTTAAAGGCAGCTTCGTGGCCTTTGCCAAGGCATAGGTCAGATCAACATTGTAGCCCTTGGGCATGCCGCGCTTGTCCTTGAACTCGTACGGGGGATAATTGTGGTCGCCCCCGACAAGCAGCACCCTCCGGTCGGGAAGCTCCATCTCGGAAAACCAGCGCGCCTGAAGACGACGGAGCGTGCCGTCAGCAACAACTATCGCCAAACCCTCGTTGAGCAGGGCCAGCGTGGCAGCATCGCCCTTCCTCACCGCGAAACAAAAGTCCTGCTTGAAGTCCTCTATGAACCTCGGTATGACATGAAGGTTTCCGAGCCCCATCTCCGAGATCAGCCGGTATGCCACCAGCCTCTGCATAACGACAGCGTCGTGGCTCCCATCGGAAAGCTCCTGCAGCGCAAACTCAAAACTTGGTGTGGAATGGACCATTGCCCCCCGGTCTTCCCGCAATAGATACTCCTCGGCATTGTCTCCGCTCATCACCGCCACATCCTTTCCGCGGAGGTCGGCGACGGTGTTGATGCCTTTAGTATCCCTTCTGACAACTATCGCCCCGTACAAGCTCATGTACGGGAAGGTGAAGTCGAACAAATCCTCCCTTTCGGGTGTGCGCCCGACAAGAGGCAGAACCTCGACCTCCCCCTCCTCCAGCATCCCCATCACCTCGCTCCAGACACCAACCTTGAAACTGACCTGCCCACCCATCGCATCAAGCGCAGACCTCAAAAGATCAACAGAAAAACCCGTCGCCTCCCCCTTATCGTCAACAAAACAGAACGGAGGATAGTCTATCTCACTCGCTGAAATAAAGACCCTACCCGAAGAAGTATCACAGAACGCAGAATAATTGACCAACAAGGCAGAAATCACTACCAAACAGATAAAGTATCCCTTCGGCAAGCTCAAAAAAAACTTATTCCCGTAAATCATATCAATACATCCAGCACCATACACCCATACATAAGGCTTTTTCGGGAACAGAATTCACGGTTCCCAAACAAAAAAATACTATACTACACTATAAGGTATCATATCAGATTCCCACGCGCAATACAAGAGCCGGATTGTTTTATTTTGTTGTGAAATGTGGAGATTCTATTCATTTCACGGGGTTGGGGTAAGGGGAATCATAAATGCAAAGCAATTCCGTTGCTACAACGTCTGCTGCGCCTGCGCTCCCAACGCGGTTCACGCGGAGTTTTGAAACTGGCTCCTGCGTCAAGAAAAGGGCGACCCGCCGGGCCGCCCATACATTCGGGTTGCGCGTGGGCAATGCGCCTTATTATGAGGGACTATTTGGCCTTGAACTCGATCGTGACTTCGGACTTTTCCTCGTAGGTGAGTCCTTTGAACTGCGCCTTGGTTGACATGATCTTGTCGAAGACGTTCATTGAATCGTCTGCGGTAAGCTTGGCACACAGGCTGTCTGACTCGAGCAGCACGTTGTAGTCCAGGCTTACCAGCTTAAAGCGTTCCTTGACCTCGGTGCTCTGGGCGGAGGCATCGGACTTCAGCAGATCACCTGCAACCTCGACATCAAGCTCAAGACCGACACCGTCGAGAAACTTCCTGAGAATCAACTCGTGTGTGATATCCTCCTCCTTGATGCCGAGAAACTCGAAATCTTTCGCGAACTGCTTCTTCTCCTCGGAAGTGAGCGGCATCTTAGCGGCGACCTCGGCATCAAGCTCCTTCCCCTCCGCATCGGCATTGCGCGAGGGAAGCAGCACCTTCAACTTGGAAGCCTCTGCATCCTTCGCGAACTCGAACTTTATCACCCTGCCCTGCTTCTCGACGCCCGGCTGGGGAAAAGGAACGGCAAGACTATCAAGGTTCAACTTGACATCCGAAATCTTGTCGAAGGTATAATTAGCGACAAAGCCCTTTACCCTTTCGTCATCTATCTTCTTAGCGCCGGCATATTTGATGTTTTCGCCCAACGCCTCCGACATGTCTGCTATCATCTCCTCGTTGAAGAAAATGTCCTGCTCCATCTTCGCAATCTGTTCCGCATCCTGCTCCCCCGCCGCGGCAGCAGCCTCCTTGCGCTCCTCCTCGACACCCTTTTGCACTGCACCCACAAACACCTTCGAGAAAACAACCTCGTTGCTTATCGTCCCCGACCCGTCAGGGTTCACCTTGACCAGCATCCTCTGTTTCAGACACCCACCCAGACCCGCA
>CAZANS010000274.1:0-3728 GCA_964486565.1 uncultured Victivallales bacterium | reverse complement strand
GCCTGCCGCCCAAAGGGTTGGGGCGGAGGCACGGCATTCGCCACAGCGAAATGGCAGGCACAGACAGTTGATGGTATCACCAGCCATCTCGCCGCACCGCCTGCCGCACCTGCGCTCCCAACGCGGTTCACGCGGAGTTTTGAAACTGGCTCCCCCGTTTATATCTGGGGGGAGGGGAGGGGGGCGTTTTGCAGAAATATCTCACAGTTTCGCGTTCCAGGCTTGACTTTGCTCCCATCGCAGGTAAGTTCCCTTTATGATAGAAAACAAAATTTTTAATTCAGTAGTACTGGACTTTTCTGCGAGATGAAGGAAGGTAAAATATCTGCGGCGATTGCATTGTTATTGGCGGTCTTCATCGTCTGCATCCTTTATCTGTCCATCCGCAAGCAGGCAGCCATCACGCGGACAGAGCTTGTCCAGGAGATTATGGAAACCACCCATATAGAACAGAGGTCTCTGAATCCCGGGTTTGACGAGCTTGATGCGATTGGGGTGGACTCGGAAGACCGGATATACGTATCCGGGGACAGCAAGGTTCGCGTCCTGGATCCGCTCGGCGGTGTGGTCAGAGAATTCCCCCTGCCGGAGAAGGGGCGTTGCGTCGCCGTGTCGGCTCAAGGGGAGGTTTATGTCGGATTCCTCAGGCATGTGGGAATCTTCTCAGTGCATGGCGAGCAGACAGCCTCATGGGATCAGATAGACGCGTCCAGCTACCTGACGTCCATAGCTCTTTCAGGTGACGTTGTCTTCGTGGCCGACGCGGGAACGAGAAGCGTCTGGAAATTCAACCATGCAGGGGTTAACCTAGGCAGGATAGCCGAGGAGGATGCCGAAGCCGGGATACCAAAGCTGGTGGTGCCAAGCCCCTTCTTCGACCTGGCCGCCCCGGACGACTCGAGCGTATGGGTGGTAAATCCCGGCCAGCATAAGCTTTTCAGGTTCTCCCACGACGGCAATCTACTCGATAGCTGGGGGACTCACTCGCATGAGGTAGAAGGGTTCTGTGGCTGCTGCAACCCGTCTCATATCGCACTGTTCGAGGACGGCTCCTTCGTCACAAGCGAGAAAGGCTTTGTCAGAGTGAAGACCTATGACCCAAAAGGCAACTTCACCGGATTGGTGGCATCTGCAGACCAATTCCAGAAAGGAGCACAGGGCCTCGCGCTGGCTGTCGACTCATCTCAAAGGATACTGGTGATGGACATGAAAAACAAAGGAATCAGGGTGTTCGTGAGAAAATAACTCGATATCGGCATGTTTCGGGTATATTATTTAAGAGGAATGCTATCATGGCCGATGAAACAAGAATAGAAACAGAAATGACCCGCCGGGAATTCCTTCGTTCATGCGGCAGGGGAGCGTTGGCCGGAGGGATTATCGCGGCGGCGTCGCTTTTATGGCGCAGGCGCAGCTCGGAGGGGCTTCCCGGTCACAAATGCGTGAACGACGGAATATGCAGGGGCTGCCCCAGACTTTCCGGCTGCCCTCTGCCAACGGCAGTTTCGCTAAGGGAAAAGACAGATGGCTGAAGACAGGAAATTCGACAGACGTGATGTGCTGAGGCTGGGTGCCGGCATCGCGGCCACCCTAGGCATCGGGCTGGCTACGGGAGCTGAACTTTCGTCCCGGTCGAATAAGGACACCGTCTGGCAGCTCGACCCGGAAAAGTGTATCCAGTGCGGCAGATGCGCCACAGCCTGCGTGATGACACCATCGGCAGTAAAGTGCGTACACGCATATGATGTCTGCGGCTACTGCGATCTCTGCAGCGGGTATTTCTATCCCGACGCGTCAAAACTGGACACCGCCGCCGAGAACCAGATGTGCCCGACATCCGCGATAACGCGCACTTTCATCGAGGATCCCTACTTCGAATACACTATCAACGAGGTGCTGTGCATAGGTTGCGGGGTATGCGTCAAAGGTTGCACCGATTTCGGCAACGGCTCGCTCTACCTTCAGGTCAGGCACGACAGATGCGTGAACTGCAACGTCTGCAAGATCGCCGAAGTCTGCCCAGCGAAGGCATTCAGGCGCGTCCCTGCAAGCTCGCCCTACATCCTCAAGGGGGAACAGAAATGATAGACATGCTGCTTCAAGCCGGCACGACGCTCGCCGAGGCGCGTTTCCCCCAGCCTGAATTCGAGACAGGATATCAATACCCCACGACCAACCACCCGCTGCCATGGATAATCAGCTCAGGATACCTGCCGCTGTTTGTGTTGATTGCCGCGCTCTGCGCCTCAGCATATCTACTGCTTAAAAAACGCTCCAGGAAGGGCGTGTTCGGCGTCATGCTGCTCTCGCTTGCATTTTTCGGGTTCTACCAGAAAGGCTGTATCTGTGTTGTCGGCTCGACCCAGAATGTCGGACTCGCCTTGTTCGACTCCGGCTATCAAATCCCATTCTCCCTGGCGCTTTTCTTCATCGCTCCCCTTTTCTTCACCCTTTTCTTCGGCCGCGTCTTCTGCGGCTCGGTATGTCCACTCGGCGCAATACAGGATGTCGTCATGCTCAAACCTCTCAAATTGCCATCATGGGCCGATCATGTGTTCGGCATGATTCCTTATTCCTATCTCGCTCTGGCCGTGCTTCTTGTGGCCAACAACGCCTGCTTCCTAATATGTGAATACGACCCCTTTGTGGCCGTGTTCAGGCTGCACGGGACTGTCATGGCGGTGTTGATATCAATTGTTTTTCTTTTGCTCTGCGTCTTTGTCGGCAGGGCCTACTGCCGTTTCGTCTGCCCCTATGGTGCGCTTCTCCGCCTGGCCGCGTTCTTTTCCAAACACCGTGTCAGCATCACCCCCGACGAATGCATAAAATGCAAACTGTGTGAGAATGCCTGCCCATTCGGGGCAATCAACAAACCCTTCCCAGAGAAACTCCCAGAGACCAGAGATGCAGGGAAAAAGCGTATAGCACATATCCTGCTGGCCACTCCGATCGTCATACTCCTGACAGGGTTCTGCCTCTCGAGGCTCGACGGCACCATGGCTCGATTCCATCCCACCGTGCGCCTGGCAGAGCAGATGCTTTCCGAGGATCTTGGCACCGTAGCCGCCGGTGAAACTCTAGAAAGCCTCGCGTTCCGCGCGTCCCAGACTCCATCCAATGAGCTATATGCCGAGGCTCTGGCCATCCAAAAAAGCTTCAGGTTCGGCGGGTGGCTCCTCGGATTCTTCATCGCAATCGTCGTCCAAGGGAAACTCCTTTCACTCTCGACAATAAAAAGAAGCGACATCTACGAGGCCGACAGAATGAAATGCCTCTCATGCGGAAGATGCTACAAATTCTGCCCAGTAACTGATCCTCAATGAAATTCCCGGGAACGAAAAACGCATTTTACTGACTTTTTTTGAGGCTGAGTTGAGGTTAATCCTTTGCCTCTTTGTAGCCAGTAATAAAGATTATGAAAAGAACAAAACCTCGCTTGACAGGTTTTCAAAAAAAGTTATTTTAAGGTTGTCGCGTTAAAAATTGGTAAGGGTGTAGGCAGTAATAATAATTGAAAATTTTTTCCGCGTTAGCCTCAACATGGAGTCGGTAAAAAGCGAGATAAGTATGAACCAAGTTCGAATTCTGACAGTATGTGTGGCGGCGGTGCTCGTGGCCGGCAGCGCCGCGCTGGCCGCCGCGCCGGGGGCGGAGGGGAAGATGAACGCTCTGTCGACCTACACGCTGCCCGACAGCGCGGCGGCGGACGGCAAGCTGGCCGAATGGGC
>CAZANS010000273.1:0-3736 GCA_964486565.1 uncultured Victivallales bacterium | reverse complement strand
GTTTCGTCCGGCTTTCTGGGTTTGTACTCCGGTGTTGTTGAAAAAACGCTCTGCACCGAGGGGCGCAAAGCACATACCGTGCCCGAGCCACCTGCGACCTGGACATCAGTAACCACGGTGATTTGAATGTCATCTCATTCTGCGAGATCGGCGAAAACAGCGGCGAATCGGCGGCGGATCGGCGTTGATGTGTGCGAAATGACCATTTTTATTGGTACAAGAGTATGCACGCGAGACTCACCTGCCCGGTCACCGGTGACCATCTTTTCAGTTCTGACCCCGCAAACCCGCATTTAGCCCCCAGAACCCGCCAATAACCCCATATCCGCGCCCCCCTGCGCCCATCAACAGACCAAAACCTTCAAAAAGGAGAACCAAAATGGAAAAGAAAACCCGAGATGCGCTCGAGAAGCGCTTTCCCGACAACCAGGTGAAACAACGGAAGGGTAACTTCGGCAAATCCATCAACTACGTGGACGGCCAGGCCATCGTTGCGCGCCTGAACGATGTGTTTGATGGTGACTGGAATTACACCATCCTCAATTTTGAGACCCTCGACACCGGCGAGGTCCTGGTACACGGGCGTCTCGCGGCTTTCGGCGTTACCAAAGAATCGTTCGGCCGCGGAATGCCCGCCGTGTCCAGGGATACGGATGAGGTGATCTCCGCCGTAGATGCGTACAAGGCCGCCGCCACCGACGCGTTGAAGAAATGTGCCACGCTTTTGGGAGTAGCCGCGTACCTCTACAGCGACGACTACCAGGAGGAAGAGCCGCCCGCCCGGCGCCTTGTTCCCCGTCCCATCAACAACGGGAAACCCGCCAGCAAACCCACCAACGGCTCCCGCATCACCCAGAAGCAGCTCAGTACGATCTGGTCCATGGGCAGAAATCTCGGATTGTCCGCTGACGATCTCCGCGTCCGCTGCCAGGAGACATACGGCCTCTCCCCCGAGACCCTCTCCCGCACCGACGCCTCAAGCTTCATAACGGAACTCTCTTCGGAGCTGGACGAGAATCGGCAGAAGCAGCAGGAGTATAGCCGGTCGAGAGGTGCGGCATGACGGCCGCGCTGAAAGCCCTCCGAGATGAGGAACACATCTCCGTCTCTTCCTTGAACACCTACCTCCGATGTCCCCGCCAGTACGAGTATCGATACATTCAACACACCCCCGCCGATCACCGCTCCAGCGCCCTGGCCTTCGGTAGTGCGGTCCATGAGGCCCTGGCGTTCTTCTATTCCTACATCCGCAGCAAAAAGCAGGAGCCCGCATCCGAAGAGGTGGCGCAGGCATTCCGTGACGCCTGGAAAGACCAGCTCGACCGGGATGTCCCCGTGCTGTTCTCAGAGAAAGAGAGCGAGGAGTTTCTCAACGATCTGGGCGTCAGGATGATGGAGATATTCCTCGAAAAGGCTCCTCGTCCCCACGCCGTCATCGATGTGGAGATGCCCTGGGCCATCGAAATCCACGACCATGAAACGGGCGAGGTACTTCCCCGTCTGGTGGGCGTGTTCGACGCTGTGGTGAGGGACGGTGATGCCTTCTGTATCCTGGAGCACAAAACCGGCGCAAAAAAATGGCCCGCCGACAAGCTCACCTTCGACCCGCAGATAACTTGTTACACGCTGGCCGCTCGGCAGCTCGGTCTCGGTAACGCCCAGGTCACGATCCAATTGTTGACGAAGACGAAGAAGCCAGCCCTCGAAATCTACAACCCGTCACGCACCGACGCAGACCGCGATGACTTCATCGAGATGGCGGCGGGCGTGATGAAGGCCATAAACGCGGGCGCCTTCTTCGTGTGTCGGGATTGGCATTGCAAATCGTGCGAGTACGCATCGCGGTGTGTGGCGGGGTGAATCAAAGAAAGGAAAACAAAAATGGGTATTGCCTTCCAGTACTCCATCATCGTGAACGGCTACAAGAGCGAGGATGCCGATGCCATAGTCGAGGTCTTCCGCTCGTACAGCCTCTCTCCCGTTATCGACGAAGACAGCGTATCAACCTTCGAGACCATCACACTCCCGGACGGCAAATCAGACACCGCCTTCAATGAAGAATTTGTCGACGCCGTGTGGCACGCCCTCGGTTACTTCGCGGAGATTCAGTTTGCGTTCACATATGTCGAAGAGCCTGACGAATTCGTCCGGTTTGACCGGTCCGAATACGACCGCTGGAATTCAAGAAAGGAAAACCAAAAATGAAAACGAACAGACGCGCTCTGCACGAGGCGCTATCAATACTCGTGCGCGTTGCGGACTACAAGTCCGCCATCCAGGTCCTCCGCTGCGTCAAGCTCGATGCCAAGGATGGACATCTCCGTCTCACGGCCACGAACTTGGAGCAGACCGTCGTTGCGGAAATCCCCTGCGAGGGGGACCTCACCTGCTGCCTCCCGGCGAAAGCGATCGCACAGCTTGCCAAGCCCGAGCCCAAAAGTTTGGGTGACCTGGACATCGAGTCCATCGACGAGAGTGTAGTGGCCATCAAGGCCGAGGGCGTCGTCGTGCGACTGGCAACCATGCCCGTCGAGGACTTCCCCGCCGAAAACACCGACGAGCAAAACCTGGTAGCAATGTGGCCGGCCAAGCCCTTTGCTGATTCCCTGACCTACGTCCTGCCAGCCGTCTGCACCGACGAAACCCGCCCGCATCTCAATTGCCTGTGCCTCGACGAGGTCATGGCCTCCACCGACGGTCACCGATTGCACACCGCCGCGCTTCCAACACAGCTCTCCGACCCCATCCTCCTCCCCGTCCCGACCGCCAAGATTCTCCAGCGCATCTTGAAGGGCGCCGATAACATCGTCATCGCAAAATCAGAGGACCGGCTGAAGATGAAAGCCGGAATCTACACGCTGGAGACCAAGCTCGTGGACACGACCTTTCCGCCGATTGATCAAGTCGTCCCCAAAAATCACGACACCAAGCTCGTCGTCAATGCCGCGCAATTCGCCAAAGCCGTCAAGCGCGTGGGCACGCTTTCGAACACGCGGGGAGTGAAGATGGTCGTCAATGGAGCCATTGAGATGTCCAGCTCCGACGAGGAATGCGAAGCCAACGTTATCGTGGAGCCCCTGGAGAACAATCACGACGGCGAAGACATCGTCCTGGGCCTCAACATGGCCTATGTGCTCGATGCCATGGGCAAAGAGAAGGGCAACGTGAGCATCAGCCTGGCCGGCCCTCTGGACCCTCTTCGCGTGGACCACGAGGACGGACGGCTGAGTGTTGTGATGCCGATGCGCATCTGATTTGCCGTTCCCCGGTACTTCCCTGGTGAGTTCCCTGGCTTCCCTGAAGCTCCCTGATTCTTCCCCGGCGCACCAACACTGGCTCCCGGGCTTCCCTGGCGATATTCGCCGACAACTTTACTCTGAAATTCAAATCTTCAATCTTCAAAAAAGAAAATCCAAAATTCTGAGTAAAATTATCAGAGAAAAAGGCCAGGGAGACCAGGGAAGCAGCTACGGCGCACCCGGGAGCAATCAGGGAACGATAGGGAACACCGGGGAAGACCAGGGAAGTCACCAGGGAGGCCCGTTTTCCCGGTCGCGCGGTCGAAAAACACGAGAAACAGACATTTTCGAGAGGAAAACACGATGAAATACCGAGAAGAATACCTGAAAACCGGCGGCGTTTTCTGTCCGATTTGCAAAAATAAGGACATTGAGGGCGGTTCTGTAGAGATAATCGGGGGTACGGCGCAGCAAAACGTGTCCTGTGCTGCCTGCGG
>CAZANS010000272.1:0-3738 GCA_964486565.1 uncultured Victivallales bacterium | reverse complement strand
TGTCGCATTGAAGACGAAGACGGAGCGATTCTCTACAACCCCGACACCGAGGGTGTTCAGATTATCAATCCCATGGGGCTTGAACTCTGGGAGACACTCTCTGAACCGCAAACGATATCGGACCTCGTTCGCCATATCACGGCCATATATGAGGGGGCCTCTTCAGACGAGATAGAAAAAGATGTCCGGGGATTCCTCGAGCTAATAGTGCAGAAGGGTTTTGTGGGCATCGTGGCAAATAATAGCCACGTCACCGATAAAGGGACCTGCTGTGAGCAGTGATGGTCACACCCTCAGTAGCGCATGTGCCCCCGCGCTAACCGACAAGAGCGTCGAGGCATCCATTCCGAATTTACCTAAGGGGGCGCCACCGCTACGTGCTTTCTATCTTTACCTGACGACAGGATGCAATCTCTGCTGTCAGCATTGCTGGATTACGCCAACTTTTGTCGATGGAAACCCCTCCCCCGGGGATTGTCTTGATGCCGAACTCTTGGCTCTGGCGATTGATGATGCGGTTCCGCTCGGCCTAAAGAGGATAAAACTAACCGGCGGCGAGCCACTCATTCACCCGCAATTTCGCGAAATCACCCGCATGATTACGGCACGGGGAATGCAGCAGGACATGGAAACCAACGGGACTCAAATCGACGAGGATACGGCCGCATTCATGCGCAATGAAACCAGCATCGACTTCATCAGCGTCAGCCTGGATAGCGTCGATCCATCCACACACGATGCCTTTCGCGGTCGCGACGGTGCGTTTGCAGCAGCCACTCGGGGCGTGCGCCATCTCGCTGCGGTCGGCTTTACCCCGCAACTCATCATGAGCGTCCACCGCGGCAATCTTCATGAGGTCGATGCGATGATAAACCTTGCCATCGAACTGGGAGCCAAATCACTGAAGTTCAATCCCATTACCAATGCCGGACGAGGAAAAAAGATGCACCAGGACGGCACCGCGCTCTCGTACCACCAGCTTCAGCGGCTGCTGGAGCGAGTAAATGGCGATTTGCACGCAAATAGCAGCATACGCCTCAACCTTATGGCACCGCTCGCCATGCTCTCGGTGGATGACCTTTTGTCCGAGCGGTGGCGTGGCGCTTGCAACGTGGCCAACATTATGGGCATTCTCGGGACGGGACACATGGCCATGTGCGGGATCGGCCGAAACGTACCGGCACTCTGCTATGGACAGCTTGGTGTTGACCGCGTGGCAGATGTCTGGGCTAATGCTCCCTTGTTAAAAGAGATCCGTCGAAAGATGGTAGAACCATTCCCTGGAATCTGTAGGGGCTGTATTCATGCTGCGCTTTGTCGGACAGGGTGCCTCGCCATGAACTTTATGGATACAGGCGAGCTGTTTGCTCCATCAGCGTGGTGTGAGGCCGCCGTTGCCGATGGCTCCTTCCGATCAACGCGCTGGAAGAATCTCGATGATGCCAAGCAATAGTGCCCACACACACAGCATTCATGCCTCCCCTGATCAACTCCGCTGCCAGGGATTCTTGCTGCATGCCAGCGCCGTCGCTACGCCGCAGGGCGCATTGATTTTTACCGGACGTTCTGGCGCAGGAAAAAGTACCATCTGCAGCTTGCTCTCATCGACATTCGAAATCATTGCCGATGATTGCGTCTTCCTGCGACCCGGAGCTACTGGGCAGTGGCTGGTTGCCGATAGCCGACATTTTGTTGAAGGGCTCAAGCGCATGGAGCAGAGACGCACAAACCTGCCCCCGATAGAAGCGCCGGCAACGGTCGTCCATTCCCTGATGTCACTACAACAGGATCATGTCAATACCATCACTCAAATTAGCGCCGTTGCATCCTGTGATATGATCTGCAACGGTATTATTGAGGTAATCAGTCAGGGTGGCACCTACAACAGCATTTTAATGTTCAGACTCTTTCGACGAGCAGCACAGGCCGCCAGGGAACTTTCCGCTAACAGCTTGCATTTTCGCAAGGATTTGAAGATACTCCATGCGTTGAAGGCGTATCTGGGCAGCGACAGGCCCCGCTAAGCCACTGAGGGACGGAGGACACAACATGAGCACAAAAAAGCTTAAGTACGAAAAACCAGTTGCCTTGGATATGGGGGCAGTCTCTCCCGTTCATGGTTTAGACTGCACGTCCGGACAATCGGCGGGTAGCGGCTGCACTACGGGGTATGTCGCGACAGGGGATTGCCCTGTAGGCAACAATCCAAATGTGGCCCCTGTATGTTTTCCCGGAAACGTAGCAGACTATTCCTGTTCTAATGGGGGAACAAACAGCAAGGGTAACTGCGAGATCGGCTCTGCGGCACGCGGCTGCTTCGACGGCAGCGCGCCCTAGGGTTACGGATGAGCATACCTTTGCGCAGAAGCCATGGCGAACACCACCCGTCAATACAGCGTGAATACTACGCTGGATCAAGCATGGGGGGAACCTTCCGCCCAGGGGATGTGCTTGGGTTGACCCACACTCCCCCGAGCACAGTTTCGAGTGGCGACGTCGTGGTATTCAGAAACCCGAGTTGCCGCAAACTGGTGGTTCACCGGGTGCGTCACATCGAAGGCAACATGTTGAGCACACAGGGGGATGCATCCTCCCGCCCCGATCCATTTCCCGTCACCCGTGCGGACGTGCTGGCAAAAGTCGTATCCGTTCAACGCCACGGATGGACCACCGCCGTGGCGAACGGACGTCGGGGGAGAATACACCTCTTCACCCTGCGTGCGCTAGCGCGGATAAGGTTCCTCGTCAGCCCCGCCTGGCACCGCATACTCGAAAATGGACTCACACGAAAACTGCTGAAACAGCTGTCTCCAACCACTCGCATAGTGATCGTAGAGACCCCCACCGGCCCCATTCACAAGTTCATATGGTGCCATCGTGTTGTCGCGACATGGACCAGTCACACAGATCTGTGGGTCTGCCAGACGCCATTTCAGTATGTTCTATCGAAGCCCGAGGCCCTGTAATTCAGAGGCGGCCACGTGTTAAGATGCCAAAAGCCAACACCGTTCATCATAGCACTGGGAATACGAGACTCATGCCCGAGATCACACTGCTGCTCGAATGCGCCAGAAGCGGCATGGATGCAACGCCTGGGCACCGGGGGCTGCGGGTGTGCATCAGCGCGATCGGTGATTGGGACGCATTTCTACTCCTGACCTGCGATCACCATCTCGTCCCGCTGGTCTACAAATGCCTCTCCCGGCAGAACGCATCCGCGGTCCCCCGCAACATTATCGAGGAACTACGCACGCTCTACCTGCGAATTGCAGCACTTAACATGCGACTGACCCACCAACTGGCAACCATTCAACATGTCATGCGCGACGCGCAGGTTCCCTGCTGGCCGGTCAAGGGCCCGGCGTTGGCCATGCAGGCGTTTGGATCACCCTCACTGCGCCAGTATGGCGACTTGGATCTGATCATTCCACCCTCACACATGCTGCGAGCCCATGCACTGCTGACTGAGATGGAGTTCCAGCTCATCGAGCTTCCCCAAGGGACCGACCTGACAGTTTACGCCCGTACACTGCAAGAGTGGAGCTATGTCAGCCGCAACAATGGCACCGTACTCGACATCCATCCCGTCGCGATCTCACATATTGTCACCACCCCCGCCATGACGGCAGACCTGCTTAGGCGGACGGTCGACATCCGCATGGACGAGCGGCTGATCATTCACACCCCGGATCCCGGCAGCATGCTCCTGATCGTCTGCATGAACGGGGCTTGTGAAAT